>NZ_BCPS01000030.1:0-32857 GCF_016586185.1 Paenibacillus sp. EPM92 | reverse complement strand
GACTTTTTTATGTCTACTTACTTCTGCTGCATGAGCAATAGGATCAGTTTGGCGCTTTCTGCGCGCGTAGCGATTCCTTTCGGAACAAACAGACCATTGCCTCGACCTTCAATTAATTTCAATGCAGCAGCCTGATTGACTGCCTGTTCAGCCCATTGGCTGATCTGATTTCCGTCTTGGAAATCAGATCTTCCTTCGGCAAGTTTCGTTCCGGTTTTCTTTTCGATCGCTCTTACGATCATGGCCGCCATTTCTTCACGGGTGATGAAACGATCTGGTTCAAAACGGTTAGGGGAAGTCCCCTGAACAAGTCCCATGCCGTAAGCAGCATGAACCGCTTCTGTATACCAATCTCCGTTATTCACATCCTCGAAAGGAGAGCCGGAGGGTTCCGCCTTACCGCCAAGCGTCCTTACGAGAAACGCCGCAAATTCTGCCCGGGTGACATTGCTGTCCGGTGCAAAACGGTTATCGGCTTTCCCGTCTGCAATCCCCTTAAAGGAAAGCTCTTGAATGATAGAGAACGCCCAATGGGTTGCCGGCACGTCTTGATACGTCCTCGTATATTCGAAAACGCCATAAGTGCTAAAATGGCTCAGTTCGGCCGTATAGCCGCCTTCTTCATACGTTCCCCCGATAAACGTATACTCCCCTTCAGGACTAATGTAGTAGATTCCTGCCAATTTGGGGTTTTTCACGTGTGGAGCAGAAATATGAATAGTAATCGGCGTATTAAACTGGCTGAGACGGGAAGTCTCTCCGTTCTTGGTTACAGCCTCAATGGTAAGTTCATAGGTTTGACCGCCTTCAGACAATTCCAGATTTGGCGCCGCAGAAACAGCCCTCATCTTCACTTCAATTCTTCCGTCGGTTTCACCAGGCGGCAAAAACTTGGCGGCTGAAGCCAGCACCGATGAAGGGATGGTCATCTTCAACTCGCCGCTCTCAAGAACGACGGAGGATTGCTGGCCAATCCGTTCTGCCACGTTGACCGGGAGCGCAACGACTTCTGTGCCTTGCGGAATATCCAATTTGACCCTTCCGTTCTGAACGGTCAGATCCTCCGACTTGGGCGCATAAAGTCCGGCTGGATTCGTTGCAGGTGCGGAAGGATCGCCAGAGCCGCCGCCGCTGCTGCCAGCACTCTTTGTTCTCACTTGAAGGGTCAGACCCTCCGTACTCCAGTTGTTCGCCTTGTCCCCCGCTTCCACTCGGAATGTATAGAGTTTGCCGGATGCAAGACCTGTTACCTCATATACATTCGTGCTGCCGGAAACGGCGGCAAGCATCTGGTCGTCCAAATAAATCCGGTATGCCTCCACTGCCGTATCATCCTCAGCTGGCGTCCATTCCAATCGCAGACCGGTTTCCGTAACTTTCGCTGCTTTCAGCTCCCCATTCACCCAGACCGGAGACGTAAGATCTTGTCCCGCATCATCCATCGCCGGAACGGATTCAACCGGTTCGCTTTGTGCGGAAAGGTTGCCCGCTTGGTCCTCTGCCGCAATTCGGAATACATAGGCCCTGCCTGCTTCCAAATTGACAAACGTCTTGCTGGTAATCCCTTTTTCCACAAAAACAGGTGTATCGGAGCCATCGTAAATCCAATAGCCTTTCAAATCCTCGTCCCGGTTGGCATCCCAGAACAAAGTCACACTTCGGTTGCCTGCTTCGGCATGCAGCCCTGTCGGCACGGCCGGAGGTGTCCGGTCTTCTACCGGCTTTACAGTCTTGTTGACTATAAGGGTTGCCTGAGCCTTCATACCGTTGAACTCCGCAACGACCGTTCCGGTCGTATCTTGCGTCAGCTCTGCGGCTGTAAATTCACCGTTGTTCACTTGGCCGATACCTTCGATAACGCTCCAATTCACCTTGCTGTTATCGATCGCAAACGTATTGCCGAATACGTCGTAGCCTGTTACGCCGAATACCAGCTTCTCATTTCCGTTCAGTGAATCCTGGTTGGGCGAAAGAGTCATGCGAATCGGGACCACTTCGTTCTGATCGACAACCTCTACAGGCAAGGTAGTCGTTACTCCCGAAACCGTAATAGTGACCTCAGCAGTACCTACCTGATGGGCGGTCAATTCCCCGGCTTCGGAAACCGACACCACACGGTCGTCCGAAGAAGTGAACTTTTTATCAACATCAGCAAACTTGCTCAAATTCACCAAATAATCTGCCGTGATAGCAGAAAAGTCACCATAGACGTTTAAGGTGCGTTTGACCCCTTGCGGCAGTGTCAATCGTCCGTTATTCTGAATCGCATCATCCATGACCGTAATTTTTTGAGTCAGCGGAAGGAATTTATGGGTCACGTTCGTTCCATCCACCTTAAACTGCGTGTAGCTTAGAAAACCGCCGTTGGCAGGAGTCACATACTTTTTCAGCGCTCCGTCGCCCGAGATAGTGTAAGTGACTCCGTCCTTCATCCAGGATTGAGAGACATGAAGATGGCCGAAAATGACATTAACCGACTTCTCCGGATTCGCCGCTTTATACTCGCCGAGCATCTTTTCCAGACGGTCCGCATCGCTTTCCAGCATTTGGTGTGCGGTGCCGAAAGTATCCCGCGTCGGATTATGCGTAAAAATGACTACATTCGGCTTTGTATTTTCGTTCAACACACGCTGCAAATAATGGAACTGTGTCGGATCAGGACCCGAAATGCTTTGGCCTAATGCACTATTCAGCGATATGAACAGGGTGTTCCCGTACTCAAAGCTGTAGGTCGGAACTCCGAAATAGGTATAGTAGTTGGTCAGAGATCCGTTGAACCCTTCATGATTCCCTGGAGAAATCATATACGGCTTGTTTAATAGCGCAATCTGATTCCGTCCGGTAGTCCACTGGGCCGCATTATCGTTATCTACCAAATCTCCGTTTTGAAGGACCAATTCCGAGTCGTCGTTGTTGATCCTGTCGAAGATCAGCGGCGCGAATCCTGTCGCATGCGTATCGGATGTAACGGAAAAAGCGAATTTGCCAGGATTTGACGGCTGGGCAAAATCGACAACGGTAAACGTGACGCTCTGGCTTTCCGCAACATTGCCCGCTTTATCTTTGGCGTTTACAGTAAAGGTATGAGAGCCGACAGATAGCGCGGTATCCGGGAGAGCATAGGCCCAACCATTGGACGGGTCATAATACACTTGCAAGTCCTGTCCGTCCAATGTCATGCGAACATCCGCTTCGTTAACACCGGACTGAACGTCTTTAATTTGAGCGCTAAGCTTTGGACGGGACAGCTTTAACGTATTTCCGTCCAGCGGCAGTAAGCCGGAAATAACAGGAGGGGCCACATCAGGCTGCAAATTCACCATCACGTTCTTGGTCAGCGGCGGGTTCATGCGATTTCCCGCTTTGTCGCTGGCCTCTACAACAAAAGTATGAGGACCTTCGGATAGAGCTTTCGCGGTATACGTAAGAATACCGGTGTCGGTGTCAAAATGCGCCTGGTCTTCGCCATCCCCAATGGTGACCGGTTGACCGTCCATCTTAACCGCAATGCCGGCCGGGTCGATGCCTGTCTTTTCATCCGTTAACGTCACAAAGAACGGAATCTCCGCCGAATAGACTGTTGCTGCCGAAGGAGAGACGTTGCTATATGCAGGTTCCTTCAAATCCTCATCGTCGGTGTAGGAGAACCGGATGTCGTCAAAATAAACGGTGCCTTTGTAATTCAAACTTTTATTCGTTTCTACCATATAGAAATAGTTCAAGGTAATCGGCATCGGCACGTTGGAAGGAATAGGAACCTCTACATATTTCCACCCCGTCCAATAAATGCTGGAAGCCATGTCGAGCGTTCGGTTGGCCCCGGTGCCATCTGTAATAATCGCGCGCAACCAAGGCGCCTTCCCATCGCCATATACCCACATGCCGAGTTTTTTAGGGCGAATGGTCGTCGTATACCCGCTGCCCTTTGCAGCCGGATAGGTGCGGACGTTGATCGTGCCGTTATATACTTTCGTCCACTTGGCATAATCGTAATTCACCTTTAAACTGTAAGAGCCGCTTTTGACCTGCTCGGTTGAAATCTCATGAGTCCCTCCCACATATCCGTCAATATAATATCGGGAAGGGTCGTTTTGCTCATAACCATCGATCAATTGAGCTTTCTGACCGACAATGATCGAAAGAGTCGTTTCCTTATCTCCGATCTTGGCTTTGATTATTCCTGAACCCGTCGTATCCGCCGTTGTCAGAACCCCATTCTCATCAAATGTTCCTAATGAAGCCGGCGTTACCGACCATTCTGCGGAAGCGTTGGAAATGACGATAGGCTTTCCATCTTCCGTCGAGGCTGCCAGAGTAAAGGCTTTGGGCTTATTGGCTTCCAGAGCGACTGTTCCGCTGTCGGTCAAGCCAATCGAATATACCGAATCGACAACTGTCACCCTTGCGAATCCCTGAACGGATCCGATTTGGGCATAAACGGCTTCCGTCACAGGCATCGCGCCCGCCCGATAAACCCCGTTCTGATCGATCGACCCGGAAGATATTCCGCCGTCTGTCGGACGAACGCTCCATTCTATATCGGCATTAGCAATATCGACGGGGTTGCCGCCTTGATCTGTGCCTCTGACCTTAAAGGTAAAGGAGTTATTTTTATAAATCATCAGATCTTGATCGACTTTCAAATCATGAACCGCATTCGTTTTAGTCGCACTGGAAGTAAACAGAATGGCATTTGTCACTATACGCTCGCTGCCATCCGAAGGGTTGTTCGCAACCCTTACTTGCTTATCCCCGTACAAGCGGGTGTTCATCTGGGTCGAACCGCCACCATCCAAGCTGATTGCGGATACCACTCCCAAATCCTTCATCATCGCGGCCATTTCCGGCAGCGTCATGCCGTAGCTTTGCTTCGCTGCTCCACCGCCATCCACCGCGAGGGCCACGACCTTGTTATCGCTGGTTATGCCGATAGCGGTTCGGGCTTTATCAGCCCCTTGAATCAAAGCAGCGTTGCCGTACTTTGCAATTAACTCCTGCTCCGTATAAGCATGGTTGTTCTCGACCAACATCCCCCACGATGTGACGGCTTCCGCAAGCTCCAACGGGTTGCCGTTCAAATCGGTCAGGTTAAAAGAAAATCGTACTTTATCCCCAGCTTTAAGGTTATTCTTTATCCATGTCGCTTTGGTCCCCTGGCTTGCCAGCACCATGCCATCAACGGGTATGGCGATACTTTTGAAGCTGCTGGACGTTGACCCGACCGAAACAACCTCCGCTTCGTACACCTGACCGAGCTTCACCTGGCCGTTGTCGGAGCCCTGAATATTTTTCAAAACTGTCAGCGCTCCATTGGCTGCTTGTGCATCCGTAAATGATACGGTTGGGCTATCAGCAAGCTGAGGAGTTTCGAGAATCATTTTGTTCCCCATGGTAGCGGTATCTATACGGTTCAACGTGTCGATTACGGCTATTTTATTCGGGTTTGGTATACCGTATACACTTTCATACACCGAATCCACGACGGTTAGCTTCGCGTCCAGCGATACGTAACCAATCATTGGCTTGCGGTTATTGGTAACGGCAAAGACCGGATACCGTCCCTCCGCCGATTTCTGATCGAAGCCGGTAATCAAATAGCCGTCTTTTACCTGAAGACCGATGGGCGTGCCGTAAGTCGGCGTACCCGAGGAAATATTGAACATGTCTCCGTTTATACCGGCGACGACGTTTTGACCTTTGAACTGTTCTCTGGCAATCTGCTCCGAGACGGTTTCCAGCTTCAGCACTTTGTCCTTCGCTTTGGAAGAAATGATATTCACCGTTGGATCGTTCATATCAGCCGTCAAGATAAAAGCCTGTTCTTTCTTTCCTTGTTCGCCGTTAAAATCGGAATAGTTCGTTTGACGAAACGTAATGCCGCTTGCCACTTTTTGATCGGTAACGATTTCTGCTTTTCCATTTTCCGCAAAGCTAACCGTCTGGACGATTGTTAAACAATACTGGACGATTAATGCGACAATAAGCAACCATGATACCTGTTTCTTGAAGCGCCTTGATTGACAGTGACCTTCCACTCTTCCTACCTTCTTTCTTATTTCTTCATTTTGATCTGCTTCATATTGAATTGGGGCTTGCTGAACGAACGTTGATACAGTCATTTTGTCCTGGGGAACTACCGGTCTGACGGACGGTGCGGTTCCGAACTGTGCCTTGGCTTTCCCTCGCACGCGGAACGACATGCGGCTGATGAATGCAAAACAAGACGATCCTCCATCTGGTAGGACCGCGCAGTATACATCGAGAATTGCTGGCGATACAACTCCTGAAGATGGGCGAGCTGTCTCAAGGCCGTCAACTCTTCCATGATGCGCAGGGTTCGCCGGATGAATGTCACAGGTTTGCCGATTCCCTCACCGCAGTGCTTGGTATCTGACCACAGCGTGATAAGCGGCTCAGGCCCTCTCTCGGTATGTATTCGCCTTGGGACCACCGATTCGTTCGCTTCGGCGATGACCGATTCCCCGAGCCGTTTACGGCGGCTTCTCCCGATAACCGGACAGACCGAAGAAATATGGCAAATACGGGTTATCGACGATTTGTTCTACCGTCTCGCGCTCCGACAGCAGCATCCGCTCCTGGATAATAAGCGCCCCAAAGCCCTAGCGTCATCCGTTGCGGACGCTGCCCCTTGTCCCTTGAATGACTTTTTGAAATACTTGATCATCCTTCCGGTCTGCATTTGCCCCAGGCAATCCTCGCCAGCTTGAGCTACCGATTGTCAGGATTTAGACGACAGCCGAAAGGGGACAAAGTCGCTCTGCATCAGTGTTGGATTCGCTTGGTTCGCCTACGGATTGTACATGTCGTCAGTTCCGCATGCACGGTTGTTGATCCGTTCTCTCCAATTTCCATGCATATGAATTTGATATGAAGATTCTCAAAACTTGCTCCTAGATGTTCTCTTCGTTCAGCAGCCTATTTATAGCTTAGATTTGATTTGTAAAATAAGATGTTAATCCAATTAAATAAATTGTAAATAATAAGAAACAAAAAGGACGTCTCCGTTGGATGTGTACTGCACGAACAGGATCACCGGAGACGTCTTCTACTGCAGACGGTCTTTCTATTAAAATTTCAAGAACAGAAAACCGAATCGCTATCTGACGCGCGCCCTTATAGCAGTAATTAGAAAAAACTAGCGTTGAATCCGATGAATACGATAGGGGATGCTATGGAAATGGCCTATTTCACGTTCGAGCCTAGTAAACCCTTAATGAGCGGCGATCGTTTTCGGGGCTTTGTCTGCGGGCGGGTAAAACCTTTTTGTTCAAGATGGAACACCCTACGCGCAACGTTCGTTTTATCCTTGACCAGTTTTTCTGCGATTTCATTTTGCGTGAGACCATCTTGTTCTCAAAGAAGCATCATCACCATTTTTTTGCTCAGGCGCCAGGTTATACGGCGCTAACCATTTTTAATGTAACCGGTCAGCCTTAAGTCTGTCTGGTGAATAAGGATGCTGGCTTAAATCCCTGGATTCCTGAATATTACCGTTCAGCAAGCCCGAATTACAAGTCTAAAGAATATTTGATCCTTTCACAGTTACCTCGTAATTCCGGGAGTTGTTCCAGAAATAATAATAATGCTCTGATGTGAGCCTTATCTATAGTTACGACATTAACTCTTGACGAAGCTTGTCCAGAATGCGATAGTAATCATGTTTTTCATTACCTTGAAAATTAATCGCATCTATTTGGTCATGAATATCTTGCATCCATGAGGCAATCTGCTTCCATTTAGTTGTTGGCTTGTTTGTCTTCTCAGGACCCATGTTTTCAATCTTCCATAGGATTTCGTGATGGTTATTAGGATCACGCATCCCCGTCAGAACGGCGGCATTTCAAAATAAACAGGACGACTTGCATGCGCAGCTCGATCAGTTGAATGGGGGGAGCTTTACCGGAGGTCATCTTCCGGAGACATCGGGGGAACTGATGGACGCTATGACGCAGCAGGGCATAACGGTCGATCCGGCTACGGAGCTGTGGATCGGGCCAATGACAACAGTGACGAACAAGGCGATTAATCAGGTCATTCAGGGCGTCGGCGCGGTCACTTCCGGCCTGAACGAGATGCTCTCTCAGCAGCGCTATCAGATGCGTTCGACCGCGTACCAGCTTGAAACCGACCGGTTTAATACATACCATCAGTACGCCGAAGCCAAGGAAGGCATTCGTCTGCGACAAATCACTCATTATGTGCACTTGCTCGGCATGAAGAAGCAGCTTTCAGTCATGAATGAGTACGAACAGACAGTTCGGGCAGAGTTGAATCGGGCGATGCGGCTGCGCGAGCTGGGACTCGCTTCGGACGAAGACGTCGTCGAGGCGGAGCGGGCGCTGTCGAAGCAGGCGGACCAAGCAAAGCAGCTGGAAGAAAGCTTCCGACTGGCGTTGATTCAACTTTCCTTCGATATCGGCATCGCATATAACCCCGATCTCGTTATCCGTGACATTGAAGGGATCGTTGTCGACCCGCTGGAGCGCGTCGATACGAAGACACTACTGGAACAAGCCTATCAAGTTAAGATCGCATTCAACAGTCTTGACGAAACGATGTGGCAATTAGAGCACACGGTAACCTCGAACGTCTACGGTGACCAATATTTATCCGTAAATGTAGCGATTGCAGCCAAACAGAACCAGAAGACACAGCTCGAGCTGACCAAGAAAATTGAAGTGACGTACTCGGAAGCGAATCAAGCATTTCGGGCTTACCTCGAGGAAGCGCGAAACGTGGAGAACTTGCGGGCCGATCTTCTTGGAATCGTACTAATAAAACCCGTAAACAAAAAGTTTATACATCGCTCCTGGATGAGGTGACAACTCTTCATAAGATTGCTTATCTCCGCTGTTCGCTGGGCATCTCCCGTAGCTGGAACAAAGTCGATTTATTTGAAGTTGAATCGCAGCCTGCGATTGCTGAGCTATGCCGCACTTTAATCAAGGCGATAGATGAGTACCACAAAAGACATTATGTGAGTTATATGAACACCATTGAACAATTCATTAAAATATTTGATTTACAGCGTGATCGGATTTCAATCACAACTTCACTAGCCATTGCACGATTTTTAAACTGCTCCATCAATGCCCCGATGCTGACTCCTACTAAAGAAGAGGATTGGTTTAAGTCACTTCGAAACCTGGGTGAACAGCTTCTAGATAAAAAAATAAAACAAGCTTTAAGCAGTCTTTTTCACAAACGTACAGGAACGACATTTATGCAATATATAACCAAGCTCAGGATGTTGAAAGCGAAAGAATTGTTAGCTGATCCGTCGGTACAAGTACAGCAAGCTGCTGAGCAGGTTGGTTATTTTAGTTCAAGACATTTTACTAAATTATTTAAAGAGATTGTCGGATGTTATCCGTCCGAATATAAGAAGAATTTACAAATGAAAAAAGAAGCAGAGGGGACTACATAATGGATTCGAAAATACAAGAAAAGGCAACGGAGTAATGCTCGCGTACTCCGTTGCCTTTTCCATTTTGAGATTGATCATTTTTCCAATTCGATTTCATGTCAAATCAATTTGAACAAAACGGCGGAAATACGTCTCCAGTTCATGAAACGAAATTTGATGACAAGCCAGATTGTTCGCGCCGAAGGATTTCGAACCGGGTAAGGCGTCAAACTTGGAGAAGAGCCTCTCCAACTCCACCTCATTCTCAGATGCCCAAAACTGAACCTTTTCGACATGCGGGTTTCCGGCTTTCATTTCACCTATGAGTACCTGCAACCCTTTCGTAAACAAGGACGTACGTCGATAATTCTTGATGAAGGAACGCAACCTCTATTTGACAGATATGCCGATCCTCATAGCTCACTACCGTATCTTCAATTGTTCCGCACGCTGCAGCGCTTGTACTCGATTGTTGATTCCAAGCTTTCTGTACACATTTTTTATATGCGACTTTACGGTTTCTCCCGTGATGTGCAGGCGATCGGCGATTTCCTTGTTCGACAAACCTTTCGCGATCAACCGTAAAATCCGTGTTTCCTGCTCGGTTAATATTTCTTTCAGCGACAGTTCTGTATCCGGAGCTTGATCCTGATCCCACCGCAGAGCCTCCATCGAAGACCCTGCTGTCCCGCTCCGATTATTTCTTCTGACCTTGTCCAATGTTTTTGCCAACCGCTGGGCGGTAACGGGCTTCATAAGATAATCCAACGCGCTCACTTCGAAGGCTTGAATCGCATAATTGTCATGAGCGGTTACAAAAACCACATCTATCGTGGCATCGAGATCAAGCAACAGGCTGGATAGCGAGATACCGTTAATTTCCGGCATGGAAATATCGAGAAATGCGATATCTATCTTATTGGTTTTCACATATTCGTAAGCTTCCAACGGGCTAAAAAATGCCTGACATATTTCGACATCGCCGCTCTCGGAGAGGATCTTCTTCAACCATTTCACCGATAGTTCTTCATCATCCACGATCATGGCTCGCAGCATGCTTCAACCTCCACTCTGCTTGATTGGACGGGCCGGAATGTCGAAAAAAATCTTCGTACCTACCCCTTCTGCACTTTCAACACTAATGCTTTTTCCGTAAAGAAGCTGTAAGCGCTGACTTATGTTCCTTAGCCCTATGCCCCTTTTCTTCACATCCGGTTTCATTATTTCGTCTCTTCTCATTTCGCTCATGCCGCATCCATTGTCTTCTATGACAAAGCTGACCACCGCATCTGCTGCCTGTTTGACGGAGATTGTTACTGTTCCCCCTCGTAAGTTGGACATCAGACCGTGTCTTATAGCATTTTCCACCAGAGGCTGAAGAATCAGCGGCGGAATCAGGATATCCGGATTCGCATCCACGTCATACTCCACACACAATCTGGCGCCAAAACGTGCCTTTTCGATATTGATATACGTTTTGACGAGCTCCAATTCATTCTCTATGGTTGTTAGTGACTCCAGTTGATTGAAATCAAAGGCACTTCTCAAATACTTCGAAAGATCCAACGTCAATTCCTCTGCCTTATGAGGTTCGTCGTTGCACAGTGCGGCTATCGAATTCAGGGCGTTGTAAAGGAAATGCGGCTTGATCTGGGAACGCAAAAAAGCAATTTCCGCGTCCTTGGCCTCTGATTGCAGCTTTTGATTCTTTCTGATCATTTCCTTTATCGTTTCGTTTAAAGAAGTAAAGAACAACACAGACACTACGCTAATAATCATGTGAATGAAATGTACCTGAAAGACTGCCATGAATGATAAGCCTCTAATTACCCACACTGATGTTATTCCAACAAGACTATAGAAGACCAATAAAATTAGTGCAATTTGTATCCGCTGTTTCTTCTCTGCTTTTGTGAAAAACTTTTGGAATAGCAGAATCACCGGCATGCTAATTAAGAGGGTCAGAGTTGTCGTATACAATCCCAAATCGACCCCAACGCATAATCGGTATAGGATGATAAGGACACTTAGGAATATTCCCGTTCCCCAACCACCATATAACGTCCCTAAAAGTAATGGTATAATTCTTAGATCTACACGGTAGTCGGAGGAAAAGACAACAGGAAGGGACATACATAGTAGGATGGAGAGACCAAACAGAACGGATAGAATAAACTTTTCGTACTTGTTCCTCCCAGACCGCTCTGAAAAAAATATTTGATAGGTAAAAATCAGTACAGCTATTAACACCAGTTGCAGCAAAAAATCTTTTACAATATTTATGCTCAACCTGACTATCTCCTTTGTCATGTAAGAGGTTATTCTTCCTACATTATGAATTTCGACGATTTTAGCTAAACTCCTGTCTATAACGCCCTTATTGAAGTCCTGTTACCGTGAAACGCAAAAAGGAGCCTGCCTGTTTTAGTGACAAAGCTCCTCTTTGTTTTGTGGATTTAGCATATGGAGACGCGCCGTGCCATAGTAAATCCACGATCCGCCGCCGCGTTATGCTGTTTGGCGAGGTTGCATGATGTCCGTAAGTGCGGCTTTTAAATTTTTCCTTAACCAAAACAAGAAAATTCCCATATGTGATGTTGATCCCCAGACCTGATTCGGAGGTCAATCGTTAAGCCGCGAAGCAGATAGGGGCACCTATGGGAGCATGATAATCCATGACGATTATAGATTCATAATACTTTTAAATTCTTTTAATTTTCCTCTGCTTACTGGAACCTTTGTGCTATTGGCGTCATTCATCTTTACTAAATACGTACTGTTAAACCAAGGAATGATTTCAGTTATGAAGTTTAGGTTGATAATATAATTTCGGTGAGATCGAAAAAAATAACCCGTTTCATCTAAAACCAATTCCAATTCATTTAGAGACAATTCGCTTTTTTCTATAGAATCTTTAGTGGAAATGTATAATTCTTTGTCTTTGACAAACGCAAAACTGATTTCACTTACTTGAATCGGTTTTATGATGTTGTTTTTCCGTATACAGATACGACCTTCGAGCATTGGCGGCGCTTTTTCCCATTTAATTTTTGTCTTGGCTTGAAGAGATTTCACTTTTTTGATGGCATCGTCCAATCTGGATTCCGATATAGGTTTTGTAAGATAAGCTATAGCGGGCGTATTAAAAGCTTCTAACGCATGTTCATAAAAAGCTGTTGAAAAAATAATGAACGGAGGATGGGTCATTTGATTTAAACGCTTGGCGAAATCTAACCCATTCATCTCAGGCATTTGGATATCTAGAAAAAGCAGATCAGGCTCATCATGAATAACTTTTGAAAGGGCTTCAACGGGATTGTGATGGATCGAGACAATTTGAATATCTATATATTTTTGAAGCAGGAATGCCAACTCGGAACAAATAGCGGGTTCATCATCCACAATGATTGTTTTTATAAACAAGTTAGATCACATCCTCTTTTAGACCGGTCATCGGAATTTCAAATGTTACGATCGTACCGGATCCCGGTTCACTTTTAATATGCAGACCATAATCTTTCCCGTATATAGACTGTAATCTACGGTGAATATTAGAAAAACCTATTCCCTTTGTTTGGTTATTTAAAATTTCCGCTAACCGTTTCTCGTTAATTCCGATTCCATTATCTTCAACACGGATTTGTACATGATTTCTGTTTTTACAAACACGAATAAATAACAAGCAGTTATTTATTTTTGGAAATAAACCGTGATGAATCGAGTTTTCAACAATAGGCTGCAAGGTAAGAACTGGCAATTTCATATTCAATAAGGATTCGTCAATTTCCATAGTCACCTTTAATCTGTTTGCGAATCTGACCTTCTCAATCTCCAAATAAGATTTTATACCATCCAACTCTTCTTTCAAACTGTTAAAGTTGTTTTTATTATTCAGATTTCGCCTGAAAATGTCGCTCAAATTGCCCAGCAGGTTTCTTGCAAGCTCAGGATTGGTTCTGCAGTAAGACATGATGGTGCTTAGCGTGTTAAAAAGAAAATGCGGTTTAATTTGTGCCTGCAATGCATTCAATTCCGCTTGCTGCCTCATTTTGGTTTGCTTTTCTATCTCCGCAAGTTCAATTTGTACCGAAAGTAGCTTGGCTAGTCCGTCAACAAGATTGAGGTCGGTTTGGGTTTCTTTAAATGAATTTTTATAGTAAATCTGCAATGTTCCAACCGGTTTGCTGTTATGAACCAATTTTGCACCTACTGCTGATTTTAAGGGAAAATTACGATGGAAATGTGCAAACTCTTTATCTAGAGAAAGGATCCTCATCTTATTTTGTTTGAGGATGGCTTCTGTTACCTGTGCATAAATCGCCTTTTCATGAAGACCGCGGTCACTTCCAACACCTACTATACTTAATGTTTGATCACAATCCGTTATTACCACCGCATCGACATTTGCAATTTCATGAATAATCTCTGCTGTTTGTTTCGCCGACGTTTCATTTAGACCGGTTCTAAGATGGGGGAGGGTACGGCTAGCAATACTAAGGGCAAGATTAGCCGCAATAGCCCCGGATTGGTCCTGTAAAAGTTTAATGTTCATAAAAATCCTGATGAAAATCATCACTCCCAAGATCGTCACACTTGTAGTAGGTATAGCTATTTTCAATTCCAATGCCAGCGCTGCTGCAAATGGTTTGGCTAGGAGCAGCACTAATATCTTTTGAATCAATTCCGCTGTGAGCCCTAACAGAACGATGTGCTGCCATTTCATTCTTAACATATCGTATTTGATCCCTGCTAGCCCTCCCAATAAGCCGCAAAGTACGGTAGAGATGGCGCAGGCAGCGGCGGTAAATCCACCGATAGAATATCTATGAATGCCTCCTATGATTCCGGAAAATATCCCAACCAGAGGGCCTCCTACAAGCCCTCCTACCACAGCACCGACAATCCTCGTGTTGGCCAATGCATCATCGATTTGAATGCCATTTTCTGTTCCAAGAATGGATAAAAACCCGAATATTACTGAAAGAATAACGGTTCGCTTCCAACCATTTTTCCCATAAATCAAGAGTCTAAAATAATTCAATTGACCAATGAATAAAGAGATTAGAGCAACTACGACTACATTCTCAAAGAGCCTTAGCAGGATGGTTAAATCCACTCGTCCTCCTCCTTTTTGCATTTCAGCATAAATAGACGGCAAATCAGCTGCTATTTTTGAATACTTGGAAACAATTAATGGATATAATTAAAAGGGAAAGATACTATTTTGTAGTATAAAGAACAGTTCTAATGACTTCAACTAGACGGGTGTAAGCGTTACACAAATCTTCGAAAGGTCGATCATTGATGCAAGCAAAGGCTTAAAAAATAATCAACATGCACCCATCGAAGAAAGCGGTTACTTTCTGAAGGAGGAATTAAATAATGTCTCAATCCGTTCAGTCGACAAGGAAGGGAAGTATTGCAGGTAACATCTTTAAAGGTTCGGTTGGAAATCTGATCGAATGGTACGACTGGTACGTTTATGCTGCATTCGCAGTCTATTTCTCATCACAGTTCTTTCCTAAGGGAGACCCGACAAGCCAACTCCTCAACACGGCGGCGATCTTTGCCGTAGGCTTCTTAATGCGCCCGATAGGGAGCCTGTTGCTGGGCCGATACGCCGACCGTCATGGCCGCCGTGCTGCGCTGACGCTTTCCATCTCTGTCATGGCCAGTGGTTCCCTGATCATTGCCTGTACCCCTAGTTATAGCTCCATTGGCATAATGGCTCCTATTATTTTGGTTCTCGCTCGATTACTCCAAGGGTTGTCGCTAGGCGGAGAATATGGAACCTCGGCAACGTACTTGTCCGAGATGGCCAGCAGAGGCCGGCGCGGCTTCTACTCAAGCTTCCAATACGTCACACTTATTGGAGGCCAGTTGGTGGCGCTGGGCGTCCAGATCATCCTCCAACAACTACTCAGCGAAGCTGAAATGCAGGCCTGGGGCTGGCGTATTCCTTTCATCATTGGAGCACTGGGGGCACTAGCTGTCTTGTGGCTGCGCCGCTCGATGGACGAATCAGAACAGTTTTCCAAAATGGGCTCCGAAAGCAGGGCAAACGCCGGGACCATGCGAGCTCTGATGAAGCATCCTAAAGCGGTGCTGACCGTGGTCGGATTAACGCTCGGCGGAACCGTCGCCTTCTATACTTATACAACGTATTTACAAAAGTTCATGGTGAATTCTGTAGGCCTCCCCAAGGACGTCGTCAGCTGGATCAACTTTATTGCCCTGCTGGTATTTATCGTACTTCAGCCGCTCGCCGGCATGCTGTCCGACCGGATCGGACGGCGCCCGCTATTACTCTGTTTCGGTATCCTCGGTACTTTGCTGACAGCGCCACTGTTCTTTATCATGGAGAACATGAAGAATCCTATGGGTGCTTTCTTGCTCATGCTGGCTGGTCTCATCATTGTTACCGGTTATACTTCCATCAATGCCATCGTGAAAGCCGAGCTTTTCCCGACAGAAGTTCGCGCTCTTGGCGTAGGCTTCCCGTACGGACTCACCGTTGCGGTATTCGGCGGGACCGCGGAGTTCATCGCATTGTGGTTCAAGAGCATTGGAATGGAGTCGCTCTTCTACTTCTATGTGGCTGCCTGTATTGCGGTGAGTTTCTTCGTCTACTGGCGTATGGGCGAGTCTTCCAAATCGTCCCACATCGAAGCCGAGCTTGACCGCAAATAACGGGGACAACCTTGGCGGTATGTAATGCTCCCCGTTGTCAAGACACGATTTTTTGAGAAATAAGTTATGTCCTCCTTCCGGGTATTTAGGATGCGATTTGCTTGTCATTATGTGCGTAGAATTGCACGGGACGAGCTTCGCCAAGTGACTGGTGAGGGCGCTCCTCATTGTAAAATTGGACGTAGCGAGCTATCCCCTGGCGCAACGCACGAGGGTTCTCGAATTCATGAAGGAAGATACATTCATACTTGAGTGATCGAAAGAAGCGCTCCGTTCGGCTGTTATCGGTTGCCCGGCCTTTGCCGTCCATCGAGACTTTGATCCCTTCCTTCTCAAGCAGTTCCAGATAGTCTTTATTCGTAAAGTGCGAGCCTTGATCGCTGTTCATGATATCTGGTTTACAACGGCTGAATGCCCGTTTGAGGCATCTGAGAACGAAGCCCATCTCAAGGGTACTGGACAACTCGTAATCGATCACCTTCCGGCTGTACCAGTCGATGATGAGGAACAGGTACATGAATCCCTTGCCCATCCTTAGATACGTAATATCGACACCCCAGACGTGATTGGGATGGTCGATGCTCAGGCCGCGAAGCAAGTAAGGACGTGTGTAGAGGGCATGAAGCCGTTTACTAAGGTTTGGCTTCGGATAGATCGCTTCCAGACCCATGATCTGCATCAGACGGCGTACACGCTTGCGATTCACCTCATGCCCTTGGTCGCGGAGGAACCTCGTCATACGCCGATAGCCGAAGTAGGGATGTTTCATGTAGATCTCGTCCATACGGTGCATGAGCTGGACATTTTCTTCGCTTTCGCGTTGTTCTTTGGATGGACGGTATACACTTGTTCGATTCACACCCAGCAGTTCCGACTGGCGTTTCACAGTAATCGTGGTGTTGTCCCGTTCCACCATCGCTTTACGTGTCTCCAGCGGTTCATTTGAGGCCAGATTTTTTTTTGAGCCAATCGACTTCAACGGTAAGTTGGCCGACCAGCTTCTCCAGATGTTCTTGCTTGGTTTCGTACTCCTTTCTCACTTTGTCGGCTTCACTGGCCTTCTTCTCAAAGACCGTTGAAGCGCGCTCTAAGAATTCGGCTTTCCACCGGCTGATCATCACCGGACTCAGTTCGTATTTCGATGCAATTTCATTGACGGTCTGCTCCTCGCGGAGCACCTCCAGCACGACTTTGCTTTTAAACTCTGCGGTATATCGGTTTCGCTTTTCCATGGCTTCATTATAACTTATTTATCACGCTCCCGTGTCTCAACCTATGGGAGCATTATAGTACATGTCCATGCCGTGCTCACTCCGCTCTGCTATTCTGATATCACAAAAGACAACCCAAATCTTTCCTAATGTCCTGAACGCAAATATAAAAAAGAACCAGAAGCAATATGCCCCAGGTTCGTCTCTAAGCATTGCAATACTATTCTTCACTTCTTAAATCCTTATAAGATTCCCTTGCGATTTCTTCCATTACGGAATTATAAAACTTCTTATCTTCAAATAATTTTGAGAAAGAAGTCATTGACTCCATATAACATTCCTGTGCGATTTTTTTGAAGATGTCAGGGAAGATACTCCGCTCGAAAACCTCAGCATCGTTATTTTTTGCATACGTCTTAAGCTTCTTATTATCCTTTACAACCTTATTATAAATTGTTTCTACGATAACCTTGTCTCCCTCTGTAAATGTACCATTAAACCGCTCGTTGATTTTTCTGATGATGTTCTCCAATAGTTCATCATCACTTATGATTACGGACTCTGGAACAAACCTTTTGGGATTTGAAAGTGTTTGATAGGTGGCATTGGTTTCAAGGACAATATCGCCTTTAAATGTTTCTTCAAGCTTATAAAACTCTAAGCGAAGTTTGTCCTCTAACTCAATCTTCTTGTCGTTTTCTTTAGGAATCATTTTAGCCAGGTAAGAAGTAAAGGCAAATTCCTTTTGGAGGCTCTTATCAAACATTCTTACAACTTGCGCGATATAAGAATACCACTTATTAAAATTCCTTATCGTCATTCGGTATTCATAACGTTTTTCGACATTAAGGTTGTTGTATCTATCTACAACTGGCTTTAACAGAGCAGTCATTTTACCAAGGTCTTTATCTGTCTGCTCACCATTCTTATAGTAAATTTTTATAAAACTTTCAATGTCAGCATCATTGTATAGCTTAAATTTTCGCAACAAACTTTGTGTTTGGTAAATAAGATTGATATTTATTTCTTCATCAAGAATGGTGGCTTCGTAGAAACGGGAGAAAGATTTTTTCATATCCTCTGCAGAATTCACAAAGTCCAAAATAAATGTGTCATCTTTGCCGCGGCAAGTACGGTTCAGTCTTGAGAGTGTCTGAACTGCCTTTACGCCTTCAAGTTTTTTATCCACAAACATTGTGTGCAGTAATGGTTCGTCAAAACCAGTCTGATACTTCTCCGCCACGATTAGACAGTTGAAGTCGTGATGAAATTCTTCTGGCAACTGCTTTTCTTTAATCGTGGAGCCATCAGCACGCTTATTCATACCTTCTTCAGTATAGGCTACTGTTTCGCCATACTCGTTAAGATCATTTATTACACCCGAGAAAGCGATTAATATATCAATATCGTCATATTTATTTTTCTCAATATACCGCTTTAACTCGTGATAATAGCGAACAGCGTGAAGGCGAGATGCCGTAACCACCATTGCTTTTGCGTTTCCGCCAATTTTATTCTTTGTTATCTCTCTAAAATGTTCCACCATAACAGCTGTTTTTTGTTGGAGATTATGCGGGTGTAACTCCTGATATCTGCGAACCGCTTTAACCGCCTTTGTTGCTGGAACTTCAGGGTTATCAGGTGTATTCTTGGCAATTTTAAAGCAAGTTTTATAAGTCATGTAGTTTTTAAGCACATCGAGTATAAACTCCTCCTCGATAGCCTGTCGCATGCTGTAAATATGGAAAGGACGGAAAGTGCCATCGCCTTGCTTCTCACCAAACATTTCAAGGGTTTTCTCTTTTGGAGTTGCGGTAAAAGCAAAGAAGGATAAGTTCTTGTGTCTGCCGTGCGTAATTAACTCTTTAACAAGCTGATCTTCAGTATCTTCCACTTCGGATTCTGCTTGGTTTTCAATATCGGCATATTCTTTTAAGGCTTCTTCTACATCAGCCAGAGCAGCCTTTAATTTCTTTGCGCTATTACCAGTTTGGGAAGAATGTGCTTCATCCACAATAATGGCGAACCTTCTGCCTATGTTGTCATCTATTTCTTCATAGATAACAGGAAACTTTTGAAGCGTAGTAATAATGATTTTTTTACCATCATTTATTGCATCACGCAGGTCCTTTGAGGTTTTCTTCTCGTCAATGGTTTCGACTACACCTTCAATATGATCAAACCCTGAAATCGTATTTTGTAGTTGATTATCAAGCACACGGCGGTCAGTAACCACGATTACGGAAGTAAAAACACTATTGTTTTCCTGATCGTGAAGGGTAGATAGGCGGTAAGCAAGCCAGGCGATAGAATTGCTTTTCCCCGATCCTGCGGAATGCTGAATTAAATAATTCTTTCCACTACCATTTACTCTAACATCAGTTGCTAGCTTCGTCACAACATCAAGCTGATGATATCGTGGGAAGATAATTTTCTTGCTTGTTTTCGTTTTGCGCTTTCCATTAACTTTTTCGGTTGTTTCTGAGACATCCAAGTGTATATATCTCTGAAGTATGTCCAGTAAGGCATCTTTTTGAAGAACCTTTTCCCATAAATAAGAGGTGATATAGCCTTCACCATCACCTTGAGGATTACCTGCACCGCCAACTTCACCCGCGCCATTAGAACCTTGGTTAAAGGGTAAGAAAAAAGTATCCTTACCCTTTAAATGTGTTGTCATTGCGACTTCGTAAAGATCAACAGCAAAATATACAAGGATTCTGTTATTAAAGCCGAAAATGAACTCTTTTGGATCACGGTCATACATGAACTGCCTTTTGGCATTATCGACGGATTGACCTTTTAGCTGGTTTTTTAGTTCCACTGCTACTACTGGTATACCATTCAAAGATAACACCATATCAATGGAATTTTCGTTTTGTGTTGAATACTTAAATTGCCGAGTACAGGTTAATATATTGTCACTATATTGCTTTATTACTGTATCATTTAGGATTGTCTCTGGTCTAAAAAAAGCAAGTCTAAACTTGATGCCACGGTCAATGATTCCGTGTCTCAAAACATGGATTAAGCCTTCACTGTCAATATTGGTTTGTAGACAACGATAAAGTCGAGTTTGAGCATCTGCCCCATCACGCTTAACCTGACGTTCCCACTCTTTTGGCTGTGAAATGGAAAGAAAGGTAATAAGTTTTTCCATATCAATTGCTTTTTCACGGTTATAGGTATTAAGATTGCCCTTAATAAATCCCCCCGTTGGGGAGAGCAAAAAGCTCTCTATATCTTGCTCAAATCGTTTTTCATTGTCTTGCATCTGCTACACCTCTTTTTTGCCTGTTACACATTCGTAAATTAGAGATTTCTTATATGTTTCAAGTTCAGAAATTAAAAATTGCTTTTTCGATATTATGTTATCAATTTCGGCGCATATGGTGTCTAGATGGTCAGAAATCAATTGCTGCTCTCTTAAGTCAGGAAGTAACACAGGTAGTTTTTTTAATAATTCTTGACTTAATGATGCTCTTGTTACAATGTTCATTTCTTTCACAAAAAATAATCTGTGTTTTTGACTCCTAAAATAATATTTTGAATAGTTCTTATCAAGTAATCCTTCAAACGGACGAAATCTTATTAAAAAACCTGCAAAAGTAGCATTTTCAATAGTGTGTGTGCATGTTGCTGCAAGTCCTATTTCTTCTATAGTTTCTGATGTCCTTGTAAAAAACACATCTCCTTTTTTTACAGAATAAGCTTCTCTCTCAGAATCAGTTGTTTCTGCTAATCCTTCTACGAAATGTGGTAATTCAATATTTTTATATACATCTCCGTAGCTTACAAAAGGATACCCCGTTCCAAAATATTCTCCCCCTTTACTTATTCCATTTTGGCAGAAACCTACATATCTCAATCTTCTAACTTTCCAATGCTGAGGTATTTGCCCAATCCATTCAAACCCGCTATCTTTCATAATCGCGTTAGAATTCAATCCCTTAGTAACCACTTCTGTAATTACTGTTTGTTTATAACTCTTATATTCTTCAATTGATATTTTTGTTTTTTCTATATTCCTATCAATCTCGGTACACTTTTGTTCGAGATAGTCCGCTATAAGTTGCTGTTCAGGTGCTGGAGGAATTGGCAACATCACGGAATTAAGCTTTGACATTGGTATTCTCATTCTTATTGTATTTAATTTCCCCGTGCTAGATTCTTTTATCATAATTCCATTTCCAAGACCACGGAGATTTCCTTGGAATTCCTTAGTTTGAAATATGTTGTTATAGTACTTTATTGAATAGCTGTTGTTCCTTACGTATAGCATATAGTAAACTGGGCTAACACAGCCAAAATAACTTGAAAGTCCTACAGATCCTGCAAGCACGTTCATGCTATTCAGTACAATATCATTGGGATATGCTAATTTGTATGCAGATAAATCTTCCTTAGCTTTGTTTCCACCACCTGTTTTTTCACTATAAGGAATAACTCCTTTATCTACTGTAAGTGATAGTATATAATCTGTTTTTATAGGATCATTGCTTTCTTTCCTTTCTGCCAATATTGCCTTTAAAGGCTTTAAGTCCCAATTCGCAGGAATTTCCCCAATCCAGTCCACACCACTGTTTTTCATCTCTCTGCTCATTTTGTTTTACCACCTGTTGAAAAAAGTCTTTCAAGAGAAGCGGATATGTTCTCCTCTAGTTCGTGAATTCTCTTTGCTATGTCTTCACTTTTTTCTGGTGCAGTATGTTTATAAAAATATCTTGTAAACGGTATCTCATATCCTACAGTTGTTTTATTTTTATCTATCCACGCGTCAGGATTAAAAGGCTTAATTTCCCTTTCAAAATAAACATCAATATCCTCTGTTAATGGCACATTTTCTGTATCCCTTTTAGAAGTATCTGGTGTAACCTTTTTCCCTTTTATTAATGGCTTGCCATTTTCATCTAGAAGTGGACTTTCAATAGTTATTTTGTTAAATCCAAACTCGATATTATCAATAATTTTGGATTCACATATCTTTTCACCCATTAAGTAAGTCTTATTTTGATATTCACCGTATGCTTGCACGATAATATCCCTGCAAAAATTTGTTATATCATTTCTTTTGTTTCCAATAGATTTTCTTCTTTGTTCATAAATATTAGAAGCATCGATGAGCTGTACTTTTCCTTCCCTATGAGAAGGCTTGTTTTTTGTTATTATCCAAACATAGGTTGTAATACCTGTATTGTAGAAGGAATCGTTTGGAAGTTGGATAATAGCATCAAGCCAGTCATTTTCTATTAGATATCTTCTTATTTCACTCTCACCAGAGCCAGCTGCACCAGAAAATAGCGAAGAGCCATTTTGGATAATTGCCATTTTCCCTGTTTCCTTTAACTTGCTTACGCCATTTAGCAAAAACAGCATTTGTCCGTCGGAAATCTTGGGTAGCCCTGGTCCAAATCTGCCTTTGTCGCCAAGCTTGTGTTCTGCTTTAACCGAGTTCTCCTCGCGTTTCCAGTCAATTCCAAAAGGTGGATTTGAGATACAATAATCAAATGTATAACCCGAGAATTTATCATCAGAAAGTGTATCGCCAAACTTCATATTGTCGGCGTTACCACCCTTGATAATCATGTCGGATTTCGCAATAGCGTATGTCTCAGGGTTAAATTCCTGCCCAAAACATCGAATTTCTGCATCAGCATCTAAAGCACGAAGACGTTCCTCCATACATCCTAACATCTGTGATGTTCCCATCGTCTGGTCATAAACAGTTTTAACAACACCATTTTCTAACAGGGTATCTTTCTCATCACAAATTAGAAGATCAGTCATTAGATATATAATGTCACGACTTGTAAAGTGTGCTCCTGCTTCTTCATTGTAACTTTCTGAAAATGTTTTGATTAAATCTTCAAAAATGTAACCCATATCAACTGATGTAATTAGGTCTGCACCTAAGTAACTTGATTTTTTGTTAAATTCCTGAATGATGTAAAAAAGGATATTATTATTTGCAAGTTTTGTGATTTCTTTATCGAATTCAAAATGAGCAAGCACATCTTGCACATTGTCGGAAAAGCCGTTTATATATGCACGGAAGTTCTCTTCGATATGAGAAGCATCTGCCAAGAGAGACTCGAAGGTAAAGGGACTTATGTTATAAAAGCTTAATCCCGATGCAGCTTCCAAAAAGCCGTCTTTAACTTCAAAGTTTTTGACTTTTTCATAGGTTTCAAGCACTTTTTCCCTGGTTGGCAAGAGTGTATCGTGAAACCTTTTGATAACCGTCATCGGGAGTATCACTTTTCCATACTCATGTGGTTTATATAGTCCAACTAAATGGTTTGCATTGTTCCAGATCATATTAGATTTTTCCGAAATATTCACTGCCGTTTGTTTGCTTGAATAAATTTCTGTCATTTCTGGCTAACCCTCTTTCGAATAAAATACTACCTTTGACTTATTCCACAATCGGCTTGTTTTCTCCTTCATTCGACAATTGGCTTCATAATTATACGACGAAAAATTGTCACTATACCGTCAGCGATTATATGTTCGTATCGATAAGAAAATAAGCATTTTCGAAAAAAATAAAAAGCCTATCACGAAAATAGGCTCAAATAAGTTTGATTTATACAGTTAATATAGAAGTCAACTGGCTTATGAATAATTGCCTGCGTTGCTCAATAAAGTTGTCGAAATTCGAAATGTTTAAGTCGATGTTCGGTATATAATGTTTATCCATATAATCTTTACGCTTTGAATGGTCAGGATACGTCTTGACTATCCACTCATCAAAATTCATATTCGATTTTTGTTGGTTCGGCACTCCTTCGAGTAATTGTAAATTTATAATCACATTGCATTCGTTAATAAAGGCATCTTGCTTGTCTTCTGGAACACCTAGTTTTGATAAGTTTTTCTTTGTGAATAGACTCTTAGCAAAAATATGATCCAAATGAAACTTATTTCTAAAATCTAAAGTCGGGTAAAGTAAAGCCAGTACTGAGAACGTATGCTTTTGACCATATTGATAAGTCAGCAGATTGCTTATTTCATCGTCAGTAAATGTAAAAGACTTTGTACCACCCTTTAATTCTTCGATGATTATATTCAGTGGAAAACTGTCGTGATTATTCATTATGATTTTCCTTAACGGTCTAAGCACGTTATCTGGCTGACCACTGAAAACTCTTTTTAACAACGCCAGAATCAGCCACTTATGTACCAACTGTCTGTCGCTCTCGTAAGTGGAAGATTGAACGTAGTTAGCGAGCAATCCTCTTTTCAATAAGTAATAAGCAATTGGAATGATGGCATTGTTTGACGTTAATGTTTCTTGGTTAAACCCAAAATTGGAGACTAGACTGATTGCCAATCTAATCGCCTTTTTTACGTCATCCCAATTCTTCTCGATCTTTTGCATAGTCTCTGTACCAAAGTTGTCGACTTTAAATGCAATATCGCTAAAATCGCAAAGAACCAAGCATGATTTTAAAACTAAATCCTTATTAAAGTTAAAGCCGTCGCCAATCTGGTTTATTTCATCTACAAATTCCGTAATTTCTTTTCTTGCATCTTTATCTTTCCATTGCGCCGTAGCTATCGAAAGCAATAGATCGGAATAGCTTAATGCCGTACCGCCGCTATTAACACGAATAAAGATATTCAAAACCTTATCCAACTTCTGCTCTTTTTCCAGATAGTAATTTATACTCGGCGTTTCATTAATTGCTTTATACAGCTTAAAGAGTGTTTGGTTCGCAAAAAGGGCTTTATCCTTTTCAAGCGAATTCAATCCTTTTTCAATTAGATATTGATTCAATTCAAAATGATCGTTGAAATCAAGGATGTCAGAAACCTTAAACCAATATGCACTGTTATTTGCATGATCGTAGTTGACATCTTCTTCCGTTAAGAACCGAAAATCGTAAATCGTATCGAATTCTTCGGAAGGTGCTAGTAAATCGACGTAAAGTTTTTGCTTTGGGTAGGCTAATGGGTTATTACTCCTCATACGAGGTAATTTATACGCATATGAGCCCTTTAAGCCTATATACATTGACGTTAAGCGCTGTTGTCCATCTAATATAGCAATGATATCTTCTTCTCCACTGATATCCGCAATCGGATTATGACGGTTATCCTTTTCGTGGTATTCCCGTATAAATTCATAAAATTGGAAGGTTTTACTCTTTTCTTTATTTACATACCAAAATAAAAACGAACCAACAGGATATCCCTGCATTAATGAATCGAATAGTCGCTCAACTTGGTCCGTACTCCAAACGAACTCACGCTGGATTGCTGGCAATATGTATTTTTTTCGATGAATATTCCCAATTATTTCTTTGATGGTTAATGGAGTTTGGAATGACATTTTATCGCCTACCTTTGATCATCTGAATATTACCAATCGTTTTTACGTATTCTGCTGTCCATCAGTATCGCAAACAGATATGATGGTGCTTGCAAATGTTGTAGCGGTACAGTATTAGAAAGTGGTACGTGTTTTAACGCTTCAATAAAGGTGCTTTTTGAAACCGATCTATTCGTTCGGCTTAACTCAATAACATTTCCTTTAACTGCGTATGTGAACTCTCCGCCTTTCATTTGCTTAAAAGTCTGTCCTTCATTTTTCTATAATTCTTTCCCACAGTATTTCTATCATTTAGAACACCTCGAAACAATAATATAATCTTACTTCATAATCCGACAAAAATCTAAACGAAACGGCAAGTCCTACATATAATTATTCAGCAACAATTATAAGAACTCCTGTAGTCTTTAAAATAATACCTATTGTCTTGATGGTTAGAATCTCATTTGCTAGACTGCGCTTCGAAAGGAGGTAGTTTAGAAATGAATCATTTGTTTGGTAATAAAGTTGTTGGTTTCTATGTGCGCGGCAGAAGACAGAAGCTGATCGATGAGCAGTTTGCCGAGTTGTTCTTATTTGCGACGATAAATCGGATTCCTGAACACAAAACACGGTTATTTCTTGATAATGTGCCTTCTAATTAGGGCAGACCATCACTTTATAATCTGATTGCCAATCCTTCCGTTGATTTCTTGGTAATTACAAGATACCATATATTGGACATACAATATGACGTGTATCTTCATTTGATAAGCGTGCTTGAATCGTTAAAAATTACAGTCATAGATTTAGAGAGTGACTTCACAAAAAAGGAAGCAGGAGGCTAAATTCCTGCTTCTTAATTAAGCGATTAACAGGTGATGATATGCAGCAACAAAATAGCTCATCGTTTGAATTCCTAATCAAATAATTTTCAATGATGAAATGTCAATAATGTTGGAAGGTCTTGCCGAGAACAACCATAAGAATCGAAGAAAATACCTAACCGTAAAAGAAGTATCCAAAATTACTGGCATCGGCACTTATACATTAAGGCAGTTAACATATGCAAGAGCTATGCCTCATCGCAAGGTTAAAGCAAGGATCATATTCGATGAGAATGAAATCCAGAATACCATATCCAAGTATAAAGAAGTGGGATGGGATGACCCCGAGAAGGAATGGGACATTAAGATTGTTCAAGGTGAGATCGATGCCCTACGGAATCGAAGGGAGGAATCAATGATGATTGAGGATATCTTGAGGAAAATAATAAAAGAAGAACTTTCCGATTTTTCAGGGGAAATTTTGAACCGAACCAAAAAGGATAAGGAAAGCTATTACGGGAGAACAGTGCTGACGATTAAGGAAGCGGCAGCTCACTTTAGGACGAGCCCTTCCACTATCTATAGCCTGATTAAAGAAGACGGGATGCCTCACCTTAAAATTCAAAGCCGATTCTACATTGTGCTTGAAGATGCTGAAGCGTATTTGTGGAGGGAAACAGCAAAATCATATGCCACCGAAGGGAATATTTACTGGCAACGTATTCTGCAAAGACTTGATTGGGAGGAAAGAGAAAGAAATGCAGCTTATAAAACAGCTTTGAGTCGTCTGGAAAATCGATATTAAAGTGAATAAGGCTCACAGAAGAAAAGCAGAGAGTAATGAAGCTCTGCTTAGCCCCTTTTAGTTCTATGGACTTATTCGACAGAATAGGTCTATTTCCCTTGTCCAATGATAAAATACTGTCGTTTCTAGCAGGAAAATGTAACCATATTGTAGAAGATTAATTCA
Source organism: Paenibacillus sp. EPM92 (assembly GCF_016586185.1). NCBI lineage: Bacteria > Bacillati > Bacillota > Bacilli > Caryophanales > Paenibacillaceae > Paenibacillus > Paenibacillus sp. EPM92. The sequence goes on along the minus strand of NZ_BCPS01000030.1, from coordinate 5,418 downwards.
GCAACCTTTTTCATTTTAGGAGGAGTCATAAATGAATTATAAGAAAGGCTCAATGTGGGCAAAGTGGGACTTACACGTCCATACTCCGAATTCAATAATAGAACATTACTCTGGTTCTAATGAGGATGAGATATGGGAAAATTACATAAATGATTTGGAGAATTTACCTCCTGAGATTAAAGTTCTTGGAATCAACGATTACATCTTTATAGATGGTTATCGCAAAGTAAAACAATATAAGGATAGTGGTCGATTATCTAACATTGATTTACTGCTACCTGTTGTGGAATTACGGCTTAACAAGTTTGGGGGAACGAAGAACAAACTTAGTCGAGTAAATTTCCACATCATCTTTTCTGATCAAATCGAGCCTGACATAATTGAACAGTGCTTTCTGAATGCATTGACTAGAAACTATGAACTTTCTCCTCAGGCGAGAGACAAACAGATTCAGTGGAATTCTGTTGTGAATAGAACGACACTCACTCAGTTAGGGCAAATGATTAAATCTACTGTTCCCAAAGAGCAACTTATACACTATAAAAGCGACCTTGAAGAAGGCTTTAACAACTTAAATTTAGACAAGGATAAAATCCTTGAAACCTTACAACAACATCATTTTCAAGGGAAATACATCACAGCTGTCGGTAAAACAGAGTGGGCGGATATTAAGTGGAATGAAGGGTCCATCGCTGATAAAAAAGACATTATTAATGCAGTCGATTTAGTCTTTATTTCCTCGTATTCCGCAGATGATTATTATAAAGCAGTAGCTTCACTTAATGAAGCAGGTGTAAATGATCGACTACTTGATTGCAGTGACTCACATTATAATTCGTATTCATCGGAAAAAGACAGGCTTGGAAATTGCCTCACATGGCTTAAAGCTGATACAACATTCCAAGGATTGAAACAAGTACTAAACGAATGGAAAGATCGTGTTTATGTAGGAGATATGCCGCCTAAGCTTCTATCAGTTAAGAATAAAAAGGGGAAGTTTATTAAATCGATTTCAATAAAGAAAAAAAGTAATATTGTTGGTTGGTTTGAAAACGAGATTATTCATCTAAATAATGATTTAGTTGCTGTTATTGGGAATAAAGGGAACGGAAAAAGTGCTCTAGCAGATATTATCGGATTAGCTGGAGGAACAAAAAATACCAACGAATTTTCATTTTTAACAAAAGGACGATTTAGACAAGGGAATTTGGCAAAAAATTTTGAAACCGTTATTGAATGGGAAAATGAAGTAGCAGATAAAATTACACTTGATGAAAATCCAAAAGAACATGCTATCGAGAAGGTTAAATACTTACCACAACGATATTTAGAAACATTATGCAATGTTGAAGATGATAAGTTTGAAAACGAATTGAAAAAGGTAATTTTCTCTCACGTAGAAGAAAAAGATAAGCATCAAAAATCTTCACTTAACGAATTAATTCGTTATAAAAGTGAAACAGTAAAAGACTCTATTAGATTATATTCTGAACAATTACTTCATATCAATGAGCAGTTAATTGATCTGGAGAAAAAAGCAACGCCAAACCATATTTCATCTGTTCAGGAACTATTGAAGAACAAGGAACAGGAACTAGAAGCTCATTTAAAACAGAAACCTGAGGAAATCCTGCCCCCTGACAATAATTCAAGTCAAAGTGAACAATTGGCTCAATTATCCACTGAAATTGATGCGAACAAGAAACTCCTTCAGACATTGAATGAGACTATTGAGGCTAAAAAAACTGAGCACACCGATATTAAGAATAAGATTTCATTGGCTCAACGGCTTGAAGAAAAAATCAAAAATTTTGAAATGCAGTTCTCCTATTTCTTGAGCAATTGCTCCGATGAAATAAATTCATTAGGAATGAAAATCGAGGATATTGTCAGTCTTAATGTCGATCTTACTTCATTAATACAAATTCAAACTGACTTAAGAAGCAAAGATAATCAACTTACGATTGAACTTAATGATGATAGTAGCAATAACAGCAGTTTATTAGTAAATAAACAAAAATTGGAATTATTGATTAAGGATAGTCAAAGTAAACTAGACGAACCAACTCAGAAATATCATCTTTACAAAAAACTATTGTCCGATTGGGAACAAAAAAGGGAGAGCACCTTAGCGGAAATAACAAAATTAAAACAGAATATTAATTCGCTTCAAAACGAGCTTCCTAATGAAATAAAAAGCCTTAAGGATATTAGAGTTGCAAAAACTAAGGAGATTTTTACTGAAATAAAGAAAATCTCAGATATTTATTCAAGTTTATATAAACCTGTTCAAGAGTTTATCGATACTCACTCCCTTACAGAATCAGATTTTGAATTAAAATTCGAGGTATCAATTGATGGAAGCTCAGTATTAGATGGGATTTTAGAAAAAATTAATCAAGGTGTACGAGGGAAATTTTATGGTTCAGAAGAAGGCAGAAGGCTCCTGCAATCTTTAATTGAGGATTCTAATTTTAACGATATTGAATCAACAATTACTTTTATTGGAAGTATATTAACGAATCTGATAACTAATTCTGATCAGCCAGACCTTTTAAACATAGGAAATCAGCTGAAGAAAAACACGTCTGTACTAGATTTTTATCAGTATTTATTCTCACTTGATTACTTAAAACCGTATTACAGTTTAAGACTTGGTGATAAAGAAATAACAAAATTATCTCCAGGTGAAAAAGGAGCATTGCTGTTAATTTTCTATTTATTGGTAGATAATGATGATATCCCTTTAATTATTGACCAACCAGAAGAAAATTTAGACAATCAATCAGTTTTTAAAATGCTTGTTCCGTGTATTAAAGAAGCTAAAAAGAGAAGACAGATCATAATGGTAACCCATAATCCGAATTTGGCAGTAGTATGCGATGCTGAGCAAATCATACACGCTCAAATTGACAAAACAAATAATAATAGCATAAGTTATAGGTCAGGCGCCATTGAAAATATGGAAATGAATAAATGTATTCTTGACATTCTTGAGGGTACAGAACCAGCTTTTTCCAACAGAAAATCAAAGTATTTATTGTTCTAAAAAAACGATAGGCGAGGAATTATCTCCTCGCCTATCGTAAATAACTATTTCCAATAACTATGTAATTTTCCTTTAATAAAAAGTGGAGTGATCTCTTCTCTTTATTACTAATATTAATTCCAAAGTACCTCCCCTTCTTATTGTCATAATTCACACAAAAAATTTTTTCTCCATTGGATAATAGATCCGACTCATACACTTCGTTGTTATCGTTATCCATTAATTCAGTTGATTGTACAATACGAACGTCATCAAGGTCGTATACATTCTCCAAGTTGCCTCTAAAATGAACTGATACTTTCTTTCTTTTAAAATCAATTGACGATATTAGATAGAGCTTCTTATCATATTCATCGACGAATTTAAATTTAACTTCTCTCATCACAATCACCCCATAATTCAAGGTATTCAACTACTCCCACTGAGATGATAGTAGTTTTACCGTAATTACAGGGAATGTTCGTTGTAACAATTAGGTTACCCATTTATGTAAGAAGCGGATACCTGCAACATAAACTGATTCACTTCTTTTCCAAATTCAGTTTTGATCAATCTCAGTAAAACCGAAAAGCCCATTCCCGTTTGGTCTAACTCATATTTTTCAACCAGACTGCTTCATCTTCGTTAATATCATTCCCTACAGCCACAGAATTACCCCTTTAAGGCTTTCCAAGTTAATTCCCAGCCTAATTCCTCATACCGAAAACCCAATGAAATCAAGGCTTTCAGACGTTTTAGAATGGGTGTGTTTCAAAACACACTACATTCGCAATGTGGTTTCAAACACAATAATGGAAAATTCAAGAAGAAAGCATCCGTCTAGACGAAACGTCTACGAAGTAACAAACATTTCAATTCCGTTATTGCTGATGTCTACAATCCGTCTACGATTCCACTTTTAAAAATGCAAAAACCCACTCAGTGAGTGGGTTTTTAAGTATGGAGACGAGGGGAGTCGAACCCCTGTCCGAAGATAACGCCACACAGGCTTCTACGGGTGTAGTCACAGTTTTGATGTCACCCGAGCGTCGCCCCGTAACCGGCTACGCGTTGGGTCAGCCTGATTGTCTTCTTCAGCTCACCGCAGGCGGAGATGAGACAGCGTATCCCACTAAAGTTGAGCCCCTAGCCCGGCACATGGGCGATGCAGAGTAGGAGCACGCTCACAGGTTATTAAGCTGCGAAAGCGTAGTTTTGTTGTTGTTTGCCATTTAATTGGCTTTAGCGTTGATGAAGTGGACGCGTCCCCACTACCCGCAACCCATGCTCGAACTATCCCCGTCGAATCCAAGAACGTCCCCGCATAGGAAGGCTCCGGTTAAGGAGCCTAAAAGTGAAACAATGTAAAAACATGAATTCAAGGAAGTTATGAAAAAAGGTTTATCAACAAAGCTGTTGATGTGCTGACTTCATAAGATCTGATTGATGCTGATGTCCTCTGGCGTACTCTTATTATAACACACATGCTCTGAAAAGGAAGGCCAACCTATTGGGAGCAAATCCAGCACTCGGTAAAGCTGGTAACTGTGCGCCCGCCTACCGTGCAACCTTCTGCTTCTCGCGAAGCGCACGTTGGATGTCGCGTTGGGCGTCTTTCTTCGCGGCGGTTTCCCGCTTGTCGAACTGCTTCTTCCCTCGGCCGAGGCCGATGAGCAGCTTGGCGTAGCCGTTGCGCACGTAGATCTTAAGCGGCACCAGCGCGTAGCCTTCCTGCTTGGCTAGACCGAGCAGCTTGCGAATCTCCGGTTTCTTCAGCAGCAGCTTGCGCGCCCTGGTCGGATCGCTCGGGTTGTGGCGGTTGCCTTGCTCGAAAGGGCTGATGTGCATGTTATGAATGAACGCTTCGCCATTCCGGATCAACGCGAACGCATCGCCGATATTGGCTTTACCGAGGCGGATCGACTTGATCTCGGTTCCGGTCAACACCAAACCGCATTCGTACGTATCCTCTATAAAATAATCATGCGACGCTTTCTTGTTCTGCGCCAGCACTTTCCCGTCCGCTTTCTTGCCCATTGTCGCAGCACCGCTCCTTCCCATCAAGACTCCAAACCAAACCAAGGGATGGAGTCCATTGTACCAAACTCCATCCCCGGAAATCAAGAGGCGCCTAGTGCTTCACGGTCTTTTTGCGCTTCTTCTTGGCGAAGCCGACGCCCGCGCCGCCACCGGCGCCGAAGGCACTCGCGCCGCGCTTCCCGCTGCCGCTCTCCGCCGAGCGGCCCGTCGCCTCGAGCGCGCGCGTCTTCGCGGCGCCCGGCCCTTTGCCGCGGCTGCCTCCGCCGCTGCGCGAGCCTCCCGCGCCGAGCGCCGAGCCGCTATCGCCGCCGGCTCCTGCACCGCCCGCGCGGCCGCCGCGGCCGCGCTTG
>NZ_BCPS01000029.1:0-42884 GCF_016586185.1 Paenibacillus sp. EPM92 | reverse complement strand
GCTTTCAGCGCGTCAACGAGGCTCACCTTCTGCTGCCGCGGCTTCATGTCCACCATCTCGAAGTCGATGGTGCGTTCATCCATGTTCACACGCGACACACGCACCTTCACCTCATCGCCAAGGCGGAAAATCTTCGAGGTGCGCTCGCCGATCAGCGCGTGCTGGGCATCGTGGTAGTGGTAGTAGTCGTCCGTTAAGTCGGACAGACGGATAAGCCCTTCCACGGTATTGTCCAGCTCGATGAACATGCCGAAGCTGGTCACGCTGCTGATGATGCCGCCGAATTCCTCGCCGACCTTGTCGAGCATGAACTCGGCCTTCTTCAGCGACTCCGTCTCGCGTTCCGCATCTACGGCGACGCGCTCACGCTCCGACGACTGCCGCGCGATATCTTCCATCCTCGATGCCAAGTATTCGTGACGCTTGTCGCTGAGTACGCCGCCGCTCTCCAGCACCTCGCGAATGACGCGATGGATGATCAGGTCCGGGTACCGCCGGATCGGGGAAGTGAAGTGTGAATAAAACTCCGCCGCGAGGCCATAATGGCCCAGACTATTGGCATCATACTTCGCCTGCTTCATCGAACGAAGCATCACGGTGCTGATAACCGTCTCTTCCTTCGTACCCTTGATTTCCTCCAGCAGCGTCTGCAGCGCCCGCGGATGCACCGTATTGCCCTTGCCGCGCACCACATACCCGAAGTTCGTAATAAACTCCATGAAATGCGCCAGCTTCTCGCCGTCCGGGTCTTCGTGAATCCGGTACAAGAACGGCACCTTCATCCAGTAGAAATGCTCCGCCACCGTTTCATTCGCCGCCAGCATGAACTCCTCGATGATCATCTCGGCGATCGTACGGTCGCGCTTAATAATGTCGGTCGGCTTCCCGTTCTCGTCTACCAGGATTTTCGACTCTTGAAAATCAAAATCAATCGCGCCGCGCCGCATCCGCTTGGACCGAAGCTTCATCGCGAGCTCTTCCATCAGCCGGAAGTCGTCCATCAGGTAGCCGTACTTCTCGAGCAGCTCCGGTTCCGGAGCTTCTTCCGTAAGCAGCGTACGTACGTTCTTATACGTCATTCGCTCGCTGGTCTTGATCACACTCGTGAAAATATCATGCCGGACGACATTCGCATCCTGATCGAACTCCATCTCACAGGACATCGTCAGCCGGTCGACCTGCGGATTCAACGAGCAAATCCCGTTCGACAACCGGTGGGGCAGCATCGGAATGACCCGGTCCACCAAATACACGCTGCAGCCGCGGTTGTACGCCTCCTGATCAAGCGCCGAGCCCTCGCGCACATAATAGCTCACATCGGCGATATGAACGCCCAGGACGTAGTTGCCGTTCGGCAAACGCTCGACGTTCACCGCATCGTCCAAGTCCTTGGCGTCTTCGCCGTCGATCGTAACAATCCGCTTGCCGCGCAGATCGCGCCGTCCCTGACTGCGGATCTCCTCCTCCGTAATCGACTCCGGTGCGGCGGCCGCTTCGTCCATCACATCGTCGGCAAACGATTCCGGCAAGCCGTGCTTCCGGATGATTGACAAAATATCAATGCCCGGATCATTCTTATGCCCCAAAATTTCGATGACTTCGCCCTGTGCCGCAGCGCGGCCTTCCGGGTACGACACGATCCGCACCACGACCTTGTGCCCGTCCATCGCTCCGTTAAACGCATCCTTCGGAATAAAAATATCCCGCACGACCCGCTTGTCGTCCGGTATGACGAAAGCATACTCTTCCAACGACTTAAACAAGCCGACAATTTGCGTATTGGCACGGCTGACTACGCGTACGACTTCGCCTTCCATACGACCGCCGGACGCGCTCTTCGAGTTGACGCGGACCAGAATAATGTCGCCGTTCATGGCGGTTCCCATATCATTGGCGTGAATGTACACATCCGGAAGCTCCCGGTCGTCCGGGATCAGAAATCCGAACCCTTTCGCATGCGCTTGCAGCTTGCCTCGCAGTAAATTCATCCGTTCCGGAATACCGTATCGATCGTTCCGGGTACGTAATATCAAGCCCTCATTTTCCAAATCGTTCAGCAGCTTCAAGAACTCTTTAAATGCCTGAGCATCCTCCAGTTCAAAATGCTGCTCCAACTCGTGGTACGTCATAGGCTTATAAGCCGTTTCTTTCATAAAATCGAGCAATGCTTCTCTTGTGATCATTGGCGCTCACTCCTATCTTCTCTTTCTAATTTATGTGGAGGAACCTGCCGCCCGCTTGTTCCCATGCCCGTATTGACCGAGTGTAAGTAAAAATCCCGAATGCATCACCAACCCGTTTCCGCTCGTCGTCCAGCAGCAGTCCATGCGAGGATTCCGGGGAATAGGCGATCTGCCGGAAAGGCGAGGACATATGCTTATCTATGTAATCGGCGCTCCTCGGAACGACCAGCGTATCTTTCAAGCCTCCTCCGCTTCATTACCCGTCCGGAGAGAAAAAAAAACAGCAGGAGTAATATTCCCCTGCTGTCGTTGTTTTATGATTAAGCGGTTTTTACAAAGTACGCCACGATCAGAGACAAAACAAAGAAAACAACGGCCAACGCCATAGTCAAACGCTGCAAGAACAGCTCCAGACCGCGCGCCTTCTGTTTCCCGAACAAATGCTCCGCACCCCCGGAGATGGCACCGGATAATCCCGCGCTTTTGCCCGGCTGCAGCAATACGGCCGCGATTAATCCAATCGACGCAATCACCAAAATAATTTTCAGTGCAATTTCCATCTTCACACCTCCTACGAGCAGCAATCACAACTTGTCCGAAAATAGACAGCAAGCTTATTATACCACAAAAAAATACGCTGACAAATCCAGTCCATACGGATGTGCAGCGTAACGGTATTTTTATCAGGTTCAACGTTCGAACTGTTGCTGGATGCGAGGCTTCCCTTCGCGATGAGACGATCGTCCGCGGAGGAACAGCTTCAGCGCTTTGACCGCGCACCATAACGAGAAGACGGTAAACAGCACGGCCCAGCCGATCGCCGGGAACGGCGTCACCGCGCTCAAGTTGGAGGCGTCCCCTGCTCGCATCGGATCGTTCCACGCGTACATAATGAGCGAAAGCGGCCCGAAAACCGATTCCTCCAGCGTCAGGAACGCCAGCAGCAAGTAGTACAGATCCCGCAACCATCGCGGAGCGATAGCCAGCACGATCACGTTCAGAATGATGAACCCGATCAGCCACGAAATACCGGCCGGATTCCGAACGAACAGCACCAGAGACAGCACCGCAAGCAGTGTCATTACCTGCAGCCCGAGGCGCTCTTTATCCCGCGACCGGAGCCGGAACAACAATAGCGCAAACAGCGAAGCCGTCGCATACCCCGCGAGCGAGATCGGAATTAAGCTCCATCTGCTCGATACCTGCGAATACGTAACGCCGCTGTGGTTGGCGTACAGCTCGATGTACATCACCTTGCCGGACAGCGCCAGCGTGACGACGGCGTGACCGAATTCGTGGATCATAGTATCCAGATTGCGGAAAAAATCGCTGAAGGGAATCAAATGCGTAAGAAAAGCCGATACCACAAGAAACAGTACAGTCTTTATCAGATTACTCATAAGATTCCCTCCGGGGGTTGGTCAGGTGAACAAGGTTGAGGCTAGGCGTTGCCTCCTGTCGGCTGCGAGCAGCTGTATGCCCTCCGGCCTTTGTTAAAAACGGATGATTGGATTGAAATAAGCTGTGGGTATCATGCGTTTTTAAAGGCGGCACGTAAACTCTCCGGTGCATACACTACTCTTCGCCTGACGGCAAAGCTCCAAGTCCAAAACCTCTTCTCCCTGACAGTTTATTTATATATATTATTTGAAGTTTTTCAAGTTATAGAACGCGGATTTGCCTGCGTATTGAGCGACGTCGGCCAATTGATCCTCGATGCGGAGCAATTGGTTGTATTTCGCTACGCGGTCCGTACGGGAAGGCGCACCGGTTTTGATTTGGCCTGCGTTCGTCGCTGCCGCGATGTCGGCAATCGTGCTGTCTTCGCTTTCGCCGGAACGGTGGGAAATAACCGCCGTGTAGCCGGCGCGCTTCGCCATTTCGATCGCGTCGAACGTTTCGGTCAAGGAACCGATTTGGTTCACTTTGATCAGGATGGAGTTACCGATGCCTTTCTCAATACCTTGGGACAGACGCTCGGTGTTTGTCACGAACAGATCGTCGCCGACGAGCTGAACTTTGGAGCCCAGCTTCTCGGTCAGAAGCTTCCAGCCATCCCAGTCGTCTTCGGAGCAGCCGTCTTCGATCGTGATGATCGGGTATTTGTCGACCCAAGCAGCCAAGAAATCGACCCACTCGGCGGACGTGAAGGATTTGCCTTCGCCTTCGAGGTGGTATTTGCCGTCTTTAAAGAACTCGGTGGAAGCGACGTCCATGCCGAGGAATACGTCAACGCCCGGCTTGTAGCCTGCGCGTTCGATCGCCGTGATGATCGTTTGAATCGCTTCTTCGTTCGAACCCAGGTTCGGAGCGAAGCCGCCTTCGTCGCCGACAGCAGTGTTCAGGCCTTTTTCTTTCAGAACCGATTTCAGGCTGTGGAAGATTTCAGCGCCTGTGCGAAGCGCTTCTTTAAACGTAGGAGCGCCTACCGGCAAGACCATGAACTCTTGCACGTCTACGTTGTTGTCGGCATGCGCGCCGCCGTTGATGATGTTCATCATCGGAACCGGGAGCGTCTTCGCGTTGAATCCGCCGAGGTAAACGTACAAAGGAATGTCCAAAGCTTCGGCAGCTGCGCGGGCAACCGCCATCGATACCGCGAGGATCGCGTTCGCGCCCAGCTTGCCTTTGTTCGGAGTGCCGTCAAGCTGGATCATGCGCTGGTCGATGCCAACTTGGTCCAAAGCGTTCATGCCGATGATTTCCGGAGCGATGATGTCGTTCACGTTCTCAACGGCTTTCAGCACGCCTTTACCAAGGTAACGGGATTTGTCGCCGTCGCGAAGCTCTACAGCTTCGTAAGCGCCGGTAGAAGCGCCGGATGGAACGATTGCGCGGCCGCGCGCGCCGGACTCCAGATACACGTCCACTTCAACCGTCGGGTTACCGCGGGAGTCAAGCACTTCACGAGCGTACACATTAGAAATTACTGTCATGATTCTAAACACTCCTTATCATTTTTAATCAAGCTTCGGCGTCATTAAACACGCTGAGCAATCAGCGAAGTTCCGGTCATTTCCTCCGGCTTCGCTACGCCGAGAATCGCCAAGACCGTTGGGGCAATATCTGCCAAAATGCCATCGTCCCTTAGTGTAACATGACTATCCGTCACAATGAAAGGCACCGGATTCGTCGTGTGCGCCGTATTGCGCGAGCCGTCCGGATTCGTGACGACATCGGCGTTGCCGTGGTCGGCCGTAATCAGCGCAACGCCGCCTTTGGCGAGAATCGCTTCGACCACTTGACCGAGGCAATCGTCTGTCGCTTCGATCGCTTTCACCGTCGGCTCCAGCAGGCCCGAGTGCCCGACCATGTCCGGATTGGCAAAGTTCAAGATGATGACGTCCTGCCGCTCCGCTTCAATCTCGGCGACCGCTGCCGCCGCGACTTCGTAAGCGCTCATCTCCGGCTTCAGGTCGTAGGTGGCGACCGCCGGCGACTTGATCAGAATGCGGGTTTCCCCCGGAAGCTCGACATCCCGGCCGCCGCTAAAGAAGAACGTCACGTGCGGATACTTCTCCGTCTCGGCGATGCGAAGCTGCTTCAGGTTGTTCTGTACGAGCACTTCGCCGAGCGTATTGTCGAGATTTTTCGGCTTATACGCCACGTAACCGCCGACCGTCTCGCTGAACAGCGTCAAGCAGACGTAGTGCAGATCCGTCGGCGCTTTATCGCCGCGGTCGAAGCCGCGGAAATCGCTGTTGGTGAATACTTGCGACAATTGAATCGCCCGGTCCGGGCGGAAATTGAAGAACACGACCGCATCGCCGGATTCGACGAGTCCGACCGGCGTACCGTCCGGCTTCACGATGACCGTCGGCATGACGAATTCGTCAAACACCGAACGCTCGTACGATTCCGTGATCGCTCTCATCGGATCTTCATACTTCGGACCGTCGCCGTATACCATCGCACGGTACGACTTCTCTGTCCGCTCCCAGCGCTTGTCACGGTCCATCGCATAATAGCGGCCTTGTACGGTCGCGATGCGGCCGACGCCGAGCTCGGCGATTTTGGCAAGCAGCTGCTCCATGTACTTTGCGGCGCTGTCCGGGGCTACGTCGCGGCCGTCCAGAAACGCATGAATGTACACATCGTCCAGCTGCTCTTTCTTGCAGGCTTCGAGCAAAGCGAACAAGTGTGCGATATGGCTATGCACGCCGCCGTCGGAGAGCAAGCCGTAAAGATGCAGCTTCTTGCCGTTCTGCTTGGCGTGACGAATCGCGCCGAGAATCGTTTCATTATCGTAAAACTCGCCGTCGCGAATCGATTTGGAGATCCGGGTCAAATCCTGGTACACAATCCGTCCCGCGCCAATGTTCAAATGGCCGACTTCCGAGTTGCCCATCTGACCCTCGGGCAGGCCGACCGCTTCCCCGCACGCCGTCAAGGTCGTGTGCGGGAATTGGTTCCAATACCGATCGTAGTTCGGCTTCTTCGCTTGGGCAACAGCATTGCCCTGCACGTCGCCGCGCAGGCCGAAGCCATCCAAAATAATGAGCGCTACCGGTTTCGGTCTGGCCATTTTACTTGGCCCCCTCAACCAGCGCGATGTAAGAGGCCGGCTCCAAGCTGGCGCCGCCCACGAGCGCACCGTCGATATCGGCTTCGTTCATGTACTCGGCGATGTTGTTCGGCTTCACGCTGCCGCCGTATTGAATCCGAACCGCTGCCGCCGTTTCCGCGCCGTACAGACCTTCGACCAGGCCGCGGATGTAACCGATCACGTCCTGCGCATCGGCCGCCGTAGAAGATTTGCCCGTTCCGATCGCCCAGATCGGCTCGTATGCGATCACAACTTGAGCTGCTTGCTCCGCGCTCAGACCGGCGAAAGCCGCTTCCGTTTGCACTTTGCACACGTCTTTCGTTTGACCGGCTTCGCGCTCTTCGAGCTTCTCGCCTACGCACACGATCGGCGTCAAGCCGTGCTTGAACGCGGCATGCACCTTCTTGTTCACCGTCTCGTCAGTTTCCGCGAAGTAAGCGCGGCGCTCGGAGTGCCCGATGATAACGTAATCTACGCCGAGGTCTTTCAGCATAACGCCGCTGATTTCGCCCGTGTAAGCGCCGTTGTCTTCAAAGTGCAGGTTTTGTGCGCCGACTTTCAGCGTCGTGCCTTTCACGGCTTCGACCAACGCCGGAAGGTTCGTGAAGGGAGCGCAAATGACGCTCTCCACGCCGTCTACCTCCGCTTTGCCTTTAACCTCGTTAACGAATGCTACGGCTTCGCTTACCGTTTTGAACATTTTCCAGTTGCCTGCAATAATCGGTTTCCGCATCGATGTCCGAGCCCCTTTCCAAATTTGCCTTAAGCAGCTTCATCTGCTTATCGTAAGCTATTCCTTATCGTTCAAAGCCACGACGCCCGGAAGCGCCTTGCCTTCCATAAACTCGAGGGATGCGCCGCCGCCGGTCGAGATATGATCCATCTTGTCTGCCAATTGGAACTTCTCGGCCGCCGCCGCCGAATCGCCGCCGCCGATAACGGTGTAAGCGCTCGTCGTCGCGCAAGCTTCCGCCACGGCACGCGTTCCGTGCGAGAACGGTTCAATTTCGAATACGCCCATCGGTCCGTTCCACACGACCAGCTTGGACTCGGCAATCACCTTGGCATATTTCTCGCGCGTTTTCGGCCCGATGTCGATGCCTTCCCAGTCCGCCGGAATTTCGCTGATCGATACGATTCGCGTGTTCGCTGTAGGGCTGAATTCGTCGGTGACCACGATGTCGTCCGGCAGCAGGAAGTTCACGCCTTTTTCCTTCGCTTTGTTGATGAAGCTGAGCGCCAGATCAATCTTCTCGTTATCGACGAGCGATTTGCCGATCTCGTTGCCAAGCGCCTTCAGGAACGTGTAGGACAAGCCGCCGCCGATAATGATGTTGTCGGCAATGTTCAGCAGATTGTTGATGACGTCGATCTTGTCTTTGACTTTCGCGCCTCCGACGATCGCAGTGAAAGGACGCTCCGGATTGTTCAACGCTTTCCCGAGCACATCAAGCTCCTTCTCCATCAGAAGGCCGGAAACGGCCGGCAAGTGATGCGCGATGCCTTCGGTCGAAGCATGAGCGCGGTGAGCAGCACCGAACGCGTCGTTCACATACAGGTCGGCCAGCTCCGCAAACGACTTGGCCAGCTCCGGATCGTTCTTCTCTTCACCGGCGTAGAAACGAACATTCTCAAGCAGCAGCACGTCGCCGTCGTTCAACGCTGCGACTTGCGCTTTGACCGCGTCGCCGATCGCTTCATCCGCTTTCAAAACCGGCTTGCCGAGCAGCTCGGACAAACGAGCGGCCGCTGGCGTTAAGCGCAGCTCCTCCACAACTTGTCCCTTCGGACGGCCCAAGTGGCTCGCCAGAATCACTTTCGCGCCGCGCTCGGTCAAATACTTGATGGTCGGCAAAGTTTCACGAATCCGCGTATCGTCGGTAATGTGGCCGTTCTCCAGCGGTACGTTGAAATCCACCCGCACAAATACCCGTTTTCCGCTAACTTCGACGTCACGCACGCTTTTCTTGTTCATTTCTCGTCGCCTCCCGATTGATTACTCGATATTCTTTCCCGCATTCTCTCTTTAATTTTCGCTCTCTATCCGAATTTTCCCTATCTGTTCACAAATTAGGCACATTTACCCGCACACAAAAATTGTGGTCATGATCTGCGTCTCGCCCGCACCTCCCGCTAGGGAACTCCGCGTTGGCCCGCTCCCGTGCAAACCGATACCGGCTTGCCGGAAGCGGACAAATGCCGTCCCTGCGCTATTGGTCGAACTTGAGTTTCAGTTCATCACCACAATGGGTTTCAAGCGATCTTACAGACCTTTTTTCGCGATGAAGCTAACGAGATCCACGACGCGGTTGGAGTAGCCCCACTCGTTATCGTACCAGGAAACAACTTTCACCATGTTGTCGCCGACAACCATCGTGGACAACGCATCGATTGTCGAGGAAGCAGGGTCGCCGTTGAAGTCGCTGGATACGAGCGGCTCTTCGGTGTAGTTCAAGATACCTTTCAGCGGGCCGTTAGCCGCTTCTCTCAAAGCTGCGTTAACTTCATCAACCGTTACGTTTTTGCTGACTTCAACTACGAGGTCCGTTACGGAAACGTTAGGTGTTGGCACGCGCATAGCCATACCGTTCAATTTGCCTTTCAGCTCAGGCAATACGAGGGAAACGGCTTTCGCTGCACCGGTCGTGGACGGAATGATGTTCTCGGCAGCTGCACGTGCACGGCGCAAGTCTTTGTGCGGCAGGTCGAGCACGGATTGATCGTTCGTGTAGGAGTGAACCGTCGTCATCATCCCTTTTACGATACCGAACGTGTCGTTCAATACTTTCGCAAATGGCGCCAAGCAGTTCGTTGTGCAGGATGCGTTGGAGATAATCGTATGTGCAGCAGGATCGTATTTATCTTCGTTAACGCCAAGCACGATCGTGATGTCTTCGTTCGTAGCAGGTGCGGAGATGATAACTTTCTTCGCGCCGCCTTTCAAGTGAAGCTCGGCTTTCTCTTTAGCTGTGAAAATACCGGTGGATTCAACGACGATTTCAACACCGTTAGCTCCCCATGGCAGATTTTCCGGGTTGCGCTCGGCAAAGACTTTAACCGTTCTGCCGTTCACGATCAATGCGCCTTCCGTCGACTCCACCGTAGCGTCCAATTTGCCGTGCGTCGTGTCATATTTCAGCAAGTGAGCCAATGTTTTAACATCCGTCAAGTCGTTGATGGCTACGACTTCAACTTCAGGGTTATTCAGCGCTGCGCGGAACACGTTACGTCCGATACGTCCAAATCCGTTAATACCAATTTTCGTTGCCATGAGAAAGTTCCTCCTAAAATATGGTTTCTTTTTATATATGTCAAGACAGGTATAAACCCGTCAAGATGTCAAGCTTCTTACGATTTCAGCGGCGGCAGCCTCATCCGTAACGAGCACATCCTCGTGACCGTGGCGGAGAACGGCGACGATCGCCTCGCCCTTGCTCTTCCCGCCCGCGATGCCGATGACCGTATCCATCTCGTGAATGTCTTCGATGCGAAGACCTACCGTAGGCATCTTGTGCAAAATGCGGCCGCTTCGGTCGAAGTAGTAGCCGAATGCCTCCGCGAGCGCTCCTTCGCGCTGCAAACTGCTCGTCGTTTCCGGATCGACCTTCCGGCGTCTTGCCATGACCATAGCATCTCCCATGCCGTGTACGACCATCCTTGCCCGGCGGATGAACTGAATGATCTCGGCGATATGATCGTCCTGCATCAACGATTGGTAGGCCTCTTCATTCAAGTGGTCCGGCACGTGCAGCAGCCGGTATCGGGCGCCGGCCTTCTTGGCCATCGTAGCCGCCACCGTGTTGGCCTGCAGTTCCACGCTTTCGCCAAGTCCGCCTCGTGCGGGGACGAACCAGCAGCTCTTCATCGACGCCGTAGCATTCAACTGATCGGCCACCTGCGCCATCGTTGAGCCACCCGTAACGGCGATGACTTCATCTTCTTTAACCAGCTTTCGCACCACCAAAGCGCCGGCGCGGCCCAGTTCCTTCTTCGCATGCGGCGAAACTTCCGAATCCCCCGGCACGATCACCACCTGCTTCAAGCCGAATCGGTCGCGAATGAGCTCTTCCCACTCCGTCAATCCGAATACGTCTTTGACCAGCGGCTCGATCTTCTCGAGCAGAACGCGGCCCGCATCGGTGATTCGCATCCCCGAAGCATCGATCTGAAGCAAGCCCTGTTCTTTGAGAAAATCGACTTCACCGCGCAGCACCCGCTCGGTCGATCCGATCGAAACCGCCAGCGTACGGCGTCCGACGACTCCCGAAATAAGAATGTGCTGCAGAATCGTGTACCGTTTTTTCATCGTTTCGAGCAGGTCGGGCAGAAGCTGCTTCTGAATATCCAGAATATCTCGCATGGCCTCGAATCTCACATCGCTCTCTGTTGGGACTCTTTTTGTCCCGGTGATACATTTTCAGTCCCACATGACCCAAAAAAAGAACTAAGCTTCTCACTTAGATGTTCCCATTATAATTCAATTTGATTCCACATTCAAGTAGATATCCGCCTAAAAAAAGACATCAACTTTGACTTGCAATTCATTGGAGAATGTCTTATAATAAATTTTGCTGTCACTCTTTGTGACTTGCACAACATCATACGCGCCCGTGGTCCAATGGATATGACGTAGGCCTCCGGAGCCTGAGATTAAGGTTCGATTCCTTACGGGCGCGCCATCTATACTAACGACAATCAGCCCTAACTTCACGTGATGGCTGTTTTTTTTACTCTTTGTTTGACCTTTCTTGACCTTTGTTTGAATTTCCGCTATGATGGATATAGTTTAATTATAAAAGGAGGCTGCAGCACATGAGTTTTATTCCTATGGTTGTCGAACCGGATGCAAGAGGGGAACGCGCATATGACATTTATTCGCGCCTGCTTAAGGACCGGATTATTTTTCTCGGTAGCGGAATCAACGACGTTGTAGCCAATTCGATCATCGCGCAACTGCTTTTCCTGGCCGCACAAGACCCGGACAAAGACATTAGCCTGTATATCAACAGTCCCGGCGGCTCGATCACTTCGGGGATGGCGATTTATGACACGATGCAGTTCATTAAGCCGGACGTTTCGACGATCTGCGTCGGTATGGCCGCTTCGATGGGTGCATTCCTGCTGGCGGCAGGCGCCAAAGGCAAGCGCTATGCGCTGCCGAACAGCGAAGTCATGATCCACCAGCCGCTCGGCGGTGCGGAAGGCCAAGCGAGCGACATCGAAATTCGCGCGAAGCGCATTCTGAAGATGCGCGACAAGTTGAACACGATCCTTGCGGAGCGCACGGGACAATCGTTCGAGCGGATCGAGAAGGACACCGACCGCGACAACTTCATGTCCGCGGAAGAAGCGAAAAACTACGGCTTGATCGACAACGTCATCGAGCGGATCTAAACCAAACCTGTAACAGCCCTGACTCTACGGCTCTCCTGCCGCGGGGTCAGGGCTGTTGTCATATCGCCAGACGGCAGGGTTATTCCGACGCCGTAGTGAACGTGAACGTATGCGTACGCCGCCCCGCCTCTACGGTGATCTGCACACGCGCTCCGGGAGCAAAGCCGCCCTCCGGCCTGTAGCTCATACCGCCGCCGGAACCCGCGGTCTCTCCCGGGACCGGTGTATCCGGCGAATCTGCGTAACGAACGCGCATGCCCATGCTGTCGTGCCGGCCCTTCCACACAACCCGCACCTCGCTATCGCGGGGAACCTCCAAGCTTCCGTCCGCCGGAACCGTTTGCGCGATCCAATGCGAGCTTTGATAGCGGTCCCAGCCCCACCACCCCCCGATAACTGCCGCGAGTAGAGCGAAATAAATCGCACCCTCCCTCGCCCTCAGCCGCAGCTCCGGCTCCATCCGGCCGGTTAATGCATAGCCTGATACGACCGCCGTCATTAACGCCGTGACCGCCAGCCAGATGTGCAGCAGCATGCCAAGCCCGAACCCGATCCGTTCCCACGGCATCCAATGGCGTACGAAGCTGCCCCCGTACATCAGCCAGCTGAACAAGGCGGGCACCTGCCCCAAGACGACGAAAGCCATGCCGACGATACCAAGCAGCAGCAGGCCTCGTTTCACCGGAAGCGAGCCCAGTCGGTACATCCGCGTACAGACTCCGACGACAAGCCCGCCGATGACGGCGAAGAACCCCCACCATCCGATTTCTTCCTCGCGGATGCCGCCCAAGATATACCAGGGAACATAAGGTATAAACAGCGTACCTATTGCAAATAAGCTCCAACCTGTCACTCTCATCCAATTTTCCGGAGCATGCCGTCCGATTCCCATGTTACCTGCGCCCCCCTGCTTGGTTTCCAAAAATTGACCTGCTCGTTTTCTATAACGGTTCAGGAGACGCGAAGGTTACGCGGGATCGAATAACGTTTCGATGACGGTTGACTGACGGCTGACATCAAGACGCGCTCACTCCATCGTGCTTAAGGCTTCGGGCATCCCGCCATTCGCACAAAAAACCTCCCGATTCCGCTAAAGAACCGGGAGGCTTCGTTCGTTACTTGGTTTCACGCTCGTCGAGCGGGTAGAAGATTAAATCGATGGGGAACGCCGAACCGGCCGGCGGGCTGAACTCGATATCGAGCGCTTCTTCCGTCCCCGTCGTTTTAGCCAGAATCTGCATGCCGTCAAACGCCGTGATGACGCCGGATTCCGGCACAAGGCGAATTTCGCCGTTGATTTTGAACGGACCTTTAAAGACACCGCCCTTTGGCAAAATCATAACCGCCATTTTGCGCGGCTTATCGGCGTGAATTTTGTACACAACCCCATAATTGCCGTCATTGTTCACCTGCTGCATCCGAATCGTATCGTAGCCCGGCTGGAACGGATCGATCTTCCCGTCCCCGACGATCAGCCTTGACGGGCTCGTGAAGGTGGTCGCGTCGATGTTCCACTGCACCTCGGACACCGGGAACGAGCCGCGCACGTGTCCGTTGAACGGAAGCAGCGGTAACGTCAGCGAGTTTTGCGAGATCTGGCTGGAGGCGATGAACGAAAACTGCACCAGTCCGTCCGTTTCGACGTCATAGAACAGGTTCACGCCTTGACCCGGATAGAAGTCCGGCATTTGTTTATAGACGAACGTTTGATTCGGCGGAATCGTCAGCTTCTCGTTCAGCGGGTCGCCGAGCAGGAAGTCAACTGTCGCTTCGTTTCCGATCAGGTTCGCATATACGGAAGGCCATACTTCGCCTTTGTTCGTCGTTCTGACGGTGACCGGCTTATCCGTCATATTTTTGGCGAGTATCGCCATCGTCACTTTTTCGTTCGTACCGTTAATATGGTCTGCGTACAGGCGACCCTTGCCTTCGATCGTATCCTGATACAAAATCCCTTGCTGCTCGAACGTCTCGGGACTGTCGCTGACAAGCAGCTTGCGCGATTTGTCTTCCGTCACTTGCTTCGGCAGCTCCGGCAGCTCGTGGAAATTGCTCCACAGTACGGACCAGTTCGTCTTGATGAACGAGCCTACCGGGCTGCGGTAAATCGGATACTCCACCTCATTCAGATAGGTCTCCTTGCCGATAACCAGATAGCGCGTGTAGGGCTCGCTCCGGTTCCCGTGAATGTCCTCTACCGTCAAGGTCACCGGATAGGTGCCCGGCGTGAAGATCGCTTCCTGGCGGCCCTTCCAGTCGAACTTCGCAATGCCCTCGGCATCGGGATCGTAGCTCAAATCGACGTATTTGATCGGCTCTCCGATCTTGTAGACCGACTTGCCGAAGCTGAACTTGGCTACCGGCTTGGAGTTGCCGGTATCCGGGATATAGATGCCTTGCGGCGTCTTCACATATAACACTTCGACGCGTTTAAGCTCGTCGTTGTATGTATAACGGGCGCCCATGTAATCCGCCAGCCAAGTGAGTTTGACCATCAAGCGGCCGTTCACGATCGCCGCCGCGTCCTCAAAGCGCATCCAATAACCGTTGATCCAGACGGATTTGTTATCGCTGTCGAGCAAAATTTGCGCGTTCGGCGTCTCCATCTCGATCATCCGCGTCTGCTCGTTCCATTCGACTTTCATGCCGAACGCATCGCCCAGAAATTTCGCCGGAACGAACATTTTATCCTTGATAATCGTTGCCGGGGCGTCGAGCGTGACCTGCTCCCCGTTCAAGAACGCTTCCGCTTTATTTAAGTACAGCAGCACGTACGTCGTCCCTGACGATACCGAAGATTCCTTCTTGTCAGCAGCCGATGCGCTGAAGCCAAACGTCCCGAGCAATAGTGTGAAAACCAGCAATAAGGCCAGTTCCTGTTTCATACGTCTCATGTGTTGTTTCTTCTCCTCTTCTGTCTGTTTCAGGATACCAATATACGACGACAATTTAGACGATAGCTGCCTATAAAAGGTTGCGCCCCATTTGCCGCGTGTTTCGAGTATTAGTCGCCGTTTAGCCAGATGTTCATGAAATGTACAATTTTAAACATACAAAAGCCTCGACTCCCCTCCAGGAAATCGAGGCCTCCCGTTCATGTTTTCCCACTACGCGACCACGAGCACAAATGCCACCAATTACGCCGCGAGCGAAATTTCCGCTAACGATCCTGCCTCGCTTTACCGGTCTGCCGCAGGCACGAAAATTGCAAGCGCATTCATCTCTGTCGTTCGCTTCCAGCAATCTGTTCTATCTGAAACAGACTGCCGTGATTCGCGAATACCGATACCATTACCGCAATCCCCGGAAGGGAAGAAGCTTCCTCCCGGAAGCTTGCGACTCTGCTTATTGGTTCTCCAATTCCTCTTTGCTGACCAAGGTGACTAAAGCGTTTACAGCCTGCTCTGCGTCCGAACCTTCGGCACTTATGTGAACTTCGGTCCCTGTGCTGATGGCCAAGCTCATAATCCCCATGATGCTTTTGGCATTCACTTTCTTCTCGTCCTTCTCCACGAAAATCTCGGAAGAGAACTTGTTTGCTTCCTGTACGAAAAGTGCCGCCGGTCTGGCATGAAGGCCTGTTTTCAACTTAACGACTACTGGGCGTCTCGACATGCAACCAATACCCCCTACTTTTATTAGCTCATCCATGAAGGGCAAATCACCCTATAGATAAATTTTATTTTTACAAATTGCAACGGTAGACTGACTTGCTTACAGCGATAAACAGCTGTAATCGCAAAAATGCGATTTTTCAACTAGTATAGCATTTTTCGGCGTTCTGCACTAGAATTTTTGATGATTTCCACAAAAAATCTATATTTGAACCGGCTAAAGTTCTTATTTTCGCAACTTCTCCGCCATCTCGTCGATCTTCCGCAACCGATGGTTGACACCCGATTTGCTTACATGGCCTTTCAGCATATCGCCGACTTCCTTCAAATTCATGTCAGGATGCTTCAAGCGGATCTCGGCCACTTCGCGCAGCTTCTCCGGCAAGTTCTCAAGCCCGACTTCCTTCTGCAGCAGCCGGATGTTATCGATCTGCCTGACTGCAGCGCCGATGGTCTTGTTTAAATTCGCCGTTTCGCAGTTAACCAGCCGATTAACCGAATTGCGCATGTCTTTCATGATGCGGACGTCCTCGAAGCGCAGCAGCGCTTGATGCGCGCCGATCAGACTTAAGAACTCAATAATCTTCTCGCCTTCCTTGATGTACAAGACGAAACCTTTCTTCCGTTCGATACAGCGGGCGTTCAGGTCGAATTCGTTGGCCAGCTTGCAGATCGCTTTGCAATGCTCCTCGTACATCGAGTAAATCTCCAGATGGTACGACGAGCCTTCCGGGTTGTTTACCGAGCCTCCGGCCAGGAACGCTCCGCGCAAGTATGCGCGCTTACAGCAGCTCCGTTTAATGATGCCCGGTTCGATGCCGTCCGTAAAGTGGAATCCTTCGGAGACGATGTACAGCTCCTTGAGGATATCCTGTACTTGTACCGGTACGCGCACGATATATACGTTGTTTTTTTCAACCGCATCTTTTTCCGTACAAGCAGCTCAGTGTGCACATGAAACGTTTTTTTGAGCAGCGAATAAATTCTTCTGGCAATCGCGGCGTTTTCCGTCGAGATGTCCAGCACGATTTTTTGGCTTGTCAGCTGTACGGTACCGTTCATGCGAATCAGTGCGGATAACTCAGCCCGTTCGCAGCAGCGGTCGGACTCCATGAGCGTTAGCTCTTTTTTCGTTTGTGCGGCGAAGGACACAGAAATCACCTCTTCTTGAACATCCAGCTTTCCACCAGTTGATAAATGTGCTGACTTAACCTCTCGGCATCATGACGCAAATACGTGCGGAACAAAACAAGCTTGTCGGCGATGATCTTGTACCCTTGCTTGGTTACCTCGTCCAGATCGAGACGAACGACCCTGGCGCCCTGCTCCGCATATCTCGCCTGCACCTGCTCGGGAATTTCGCCGTTGTTGACAATGACGTAATCGAACAAATCTTCGCCGACATGGTCGCGAACCGCCTTTAGATGATCGCTCACTTTGTAATCGTCCGTCTCTCCGGGCTGCGTCATCACATTGCAGATGAACATCTTCAGCGCCTTCGATTCCACAATCGTCTTCGTAATTTCCGGTACGAGTAAATTCGGCAAAATGCTCGTATACAAGCTGCCGGGGCCGACAAGGATGGCATCCGCCTCCCGAAGCGCTTCCAACGCCTCCGGCAAAGCTCGCGCGTCCTTCGGTTCGATGGAAACGCGGCGAATTACGCCCCCGGCTTTCGGAATCTTCGATTCGCCTTCGATGATGCTGCCGTCTTCCATCTCCGCCCGCAGCACCAGCGCCTGGTCCGAGGATGGAAGCACGCGGCCGCGCACGGCCAGCACGCGGCTCAGCTCCCGCACGCCGGTCACGAAGTCGCCCGTAATATCGCGCATCGCTGCCAGCATTAGGTTGCCCAAGCTGTGGCCTGCCAATCCATTGCCTTTATCAAATCGATATTCCAGCAGCTGGCCCAGCAGCGGCTCTACGTCCGCAAGCGCCGTCAGCACGTTGCGGATATCGCCGGGAGGAATGATCTCCAGCTCCGAACGCAAAATGCCGGAGCTACCGCCGTCGTCCGCCACGGTAACGACCGCCGTAATGTCGATCGGCTTCTGCTTCAACCCGCGCAGCATCACCGACAGTCCGGTGCCCCCGCCAAGCACAACGATTCGCGGTAAATAGGCTGCGCTCTCCCGATCAGAGCTCATTGTTTCACCTCAACCCGATCTCGCTCGGAATCCCGGTGGCTCACACGGACAATCTCCGTCTCGCCGTTAGCCATCACCTTGCCGAGATATTCGGCGATCGCTACCGAACGGTGCTTGCCTCCGGTGCAGCCGATACCGATAACGACTTGGCTCTTTCCTTCTTTTTTGTACTGCGGCACCAAAAAATGAAGCATATCGAGCAGCTTCGTCAAAAAATCCTGAGTCTCGTTCCATTTCATCACGTATTCATATACGTCCGGGTCTTGGCCGGTATTAGGGCGAAGGTGATCGATATAATGCGGATTCGGTAAAAAGCGCACATCAAAGATCAAATCGGCGTCGATCGGAATGCCGTACTTAAAGCCGAATGAGATCACATTGATGGAGATGATGCCCGTCTCGAGGTTCGTAAACCTGGATACAATACGTTCTTTAAGCTGCACCGGTTTCAAGCTGCTCGTATCGATGACTTGCGTGGCAAGTCCCTTCAGCTCCTCCAGCAGCTTCCGCTCTTGGTGAATCCCTTCAAGCGGAGCTCCGTTCGGCGCAAGCGGATGCTTCCGCCGGCTTTCCTTGTAACGCTGAACAAGTGCGGAATCGGTCGCATCCAGAAATAAGATTTCGTACGTTAACGTGTAATTCTCGTTCAAGTAGCGCAGCGACTCGGACAACGAATCGAAAAATTCGCGGCCGCGCAAGTCGATCACGAGCGCCACTTTGCCGATGCGGCCCTTCGATTGCTCGATCAGTTCGGCAAATTTCGGGATGAGCACCGGAGGCAGGTTATCTACGCAAAAGAAGCCCAAATCCTCCAAGCTCTGCACGGCGATCGTTTTGCCCGCGCCCGACATGCCGGTAATGATGACCAGCTTGCCTAGGCTTTGCATTTCTTCCATGGGGACTGTAGCACTCCTTTGTTAGGCTCGGAGTTGCTGCGTGGAGGCGAGACAAGCTACCTTTGCGATAGGTTTCCGCGTCCGGAGAAACTCCCTCCAAGCTCAGTTAAAATTCGGTTTCTAAAGAACAAAAGCAGCAGGGTAAAGACCGAATTTTAAAGTAGCCACGTAAACTTTCCGGGTGTTTCTCCTCCCGATCACGAATCGCAGCTAGTTAACAGCCGCCGCTCGCAGCAATCCTCGCTATAGTATATGAAAGGTTCGCGCTTTGACCTGCGAACCTTGCTTTCAAAAATTAGCCGCGCAGGTTCAAACCTGCGGCGCCAACGATACCGGCGTCGTTGCCGAGGATGGCCGGCACGATGTCCACGCCCTCTTGCGCTGTTTCCTGCGTGCACTCGCGGTAATATTTGCGGATCGCATCGAACAGAATGTCGCCGGCTTTGGACACGCCCCCGCCTACGACGAAACGCTGCGGGTTGATCACGACAGACACGGTGGCCATCGATTTGCCGAGGTACATAGCGGCGCGGTTGATAATGCGAAGCGCCGTCTCATCGCCGGTTTTCGCAGCATCGAACACGTCCTTGGCCATAATGTTCTCCACGAGCGCAAGCGAGGTATGCTCCCCGCGCTCTACGGCCTCTTTCCCCATACGGATGATGCCCGTCGCCGAAGATACGGTTTCGAGACAGCCCTTCTTGCCGCAGCCGCAATCGATCGCTTCGAGATCCGGCACGATGATCATATGACCGAGCTCACCGGCCATACCGTTCGAGCCTTGATAGATGCGGCCGTTGATAATGATTCCGCCGCCTACGCCCGTTCCAAGCGTGTAGCATACGATATTCGCGATGCCTCTGCCCGCGCCGGCCCAAGCTTCGCCAAGAGCGGCCACGTTCGCGTCGTTATCGATTTTGACCGGTTTGCCGAGCTTCTCTTCAAGAATTTTTTTGACCGGCACATTCCGCCAACCCAGGTTGGGAGATAGCTTGACAAAGCCTTCCGGGATATCCAGAAACCCCGCGATCCCGGCACCGATTCCGGCCACTTGATCCCATGTATATGCGGATTCCGTTACAAGTTTACGCGCATACTGCGCAATATTTTCCAGCACTACATCGGGGCCGTGCTCGGTTCCGGTCGGCCCTTCGTCCGTTTGCAGCAGATTGCCCTGTTCGTCGCACAAACCTACCTTAATCGCGGTGCCTCCCAAATCGACTCCCAAATACACTTGATCGCCCATACCCGTCTTCTCACCTCATAAATAATCGCATCGTCTAACTTTGTATGTGTTCGAGCTTTATGGTCTTGTCCAGCCGCTCAGGATGAGCGCTCCATGTTCCAACTATAAGGCAACCCACCCGGGAGGTCAAGAAGAGTCCACGGGAAAAAACGTGGAACAAGTTTGTTCCACGCTTTATGCAGACGGCCTTTTAGAGCGTTTGGCTCCAGTCGTGCACCATGTGTCCTTCCAGAAACTTCTCACAATCGAGCGCGGCCATACATCCGCTTCCCGCCGCGGTAATCGCTTGACGGTATTTGCTGTCCTGCACGTCGCCGCACGCGAACACGCCTTCAACGTTCGTCATCGAAGTGCCGGGCTTGACCAAGATGTAGCCGACCTCATCCGTAACGATTTGACCTTCAAGGAAATCCGTGTTCGGCTTATGGCCGATCGCGACGAAAATGCCGTCCGTCTCAATGATTTCTTCCTGGCCGGTCTCGTTGTTTTTCACTTTCAACCCGGTAACGCCCTTGTCGCCCGACACGACTTCAAGCGGAGTCCGGTTCAAGCTCCACGAGATCTTCGAATTCTCGCGCGCGCGGTCCTGCATGATCTTCGAAGCGCGCAGCTCTGCTCTGCGATGCACCAGCGTCACTTGCGTAGCGAAGCGCGTCAGGAAATTCGCTTCTTCCATCGCCGAATCGCCGCCGCCGACCACGACGATTTTCTTCCCGCGGAAGAAGAATCCGTCGCATGTGGCACATGTGCTGACGCCGCGGCCCATGCTTTCCTTCTCGTTCTTAATGCCGAGCAGCTTCGCCGAAGCACCCGTCGAGATAATCAGCGATTCCGCTTCAATATCGCCCAAGCCCTCGACGTTAAGCTTAAACAGACGTTTCGACAGATCGACCTTGTTGACCCAGCCGGTCTTGAATTCTGCGCCGAAACGTTCGGCCTGCTTGCGCATATTATCCATTAATTCCGGCCCCATAATGCCTTCGGGGAAACCCGGGAAGTTCTCGACCTCCGTCGTCGTGGTCAATTGACCGCCGGGTTCAGGACCTTCGATGACGAGCGGGTTCAGATTCGCGCGCGCCAAGTAGATAGCTGCCGTTAAACCGGCCGGGCCGGTTCCGATTACGATTGATTTGTACATAGAAGGTGTCCTCCCTACAGATCCCGCTTATTTTTTAGGATGGAGCTTCCAGTCCGGAAAACTTTCGGAAAATGGAGTCCATTTTCTCGCGTAAACCGCAAGCCTCGTCGATGAGCTTGGCGTTCTTGCTGACCGTAGCCACGGAAACGCCGTAACGGTCGGCTGTCTCTTGAAAGCTGACAGGACGACGGTGCATCCGGGCGATCCAATATTCGAGCGCCGCGGCCCAGCCCTCCACCTTTGCGATTTTCGGAACGGCGGGAAATACCCGCGTTAAATATTCTACCCAAAGGGTCTGTAAATCGTACTGCTGTACGATATCGTACCGCCGCGCCATTTCACGCTGCGCCAATTCCATGACCAGCTGCCATTTCCGGTCCCATACGGGCAGGCTCGGAGAATGCGGCGACGGTGCGACGGTCGTCGAACGGCCTTCCAGCACCGCCGGCAGCGGATCTTTAACCCCGATGCTGCGCAGGACGAACACGGCCATCTTTTTCAAATAGTCGTCTTCCTCCGGCTCTAGAATAAACTCCGTCAGCGCATCCTTTACTTCATCGTCCGCAATAAGACCAAACGCCTGAATGACCTGCAGCTTCGTATCGGTATCGCCGTGCCGCAGCGCCCAGAAGAACGAGGAACGGACGAGCGGATCTTTTTTCAAGTGATCCGGCAGGCCGCCTTCCTTACGCTCCATGCCGCGCAGCTGTTCCTCGAACGGCAGGTGATAATGATAGCTCACCTGAACCTTCGTATCGCCGTCGCGACGCTTGTTCAAGATATTCAAATAAAATCTCGGAATATCCGAGCCCGGATCGTTCTTCTCCGCTTGCCGCCACAACCGCTCCGCTTCGTCCCAGCGGCCGGTATTGTATGCGGCTACGGCCGCATAGTGGAACAAGCAAGGGTCCGGTCCGGCCTCGCCTGTCTTTAACAGCCTTTTGAACAGCCGGTACGCTTTGTCATGTTCACTTAATATACCCATCGTCGTGGCCAGTTTAAACACATGGTCCTGATGGAAGGGATACGTCTTGCGCAGCATGTCCAGCAGCCCCGCCAGCTTCTCGCGGTCGCCGAAATGCTGGTAGAAAATCGCCAGGTTGCAAAGCGCATGCAGATTGCCGGGCTCCAGCTCGAGCACCTCGCGAATCATCTGCACCGATCGGTCGAAATGACCCATATAATAATAAGCGAGCGCCAAATTGTTGCGCGCCGCCATGAAGTCCGGATGGTTGCGAATAATGGTCTCCAGCAGCCGCACCGCTTCGGAGAACTTGCCTTCCTCCAGCATGCTGCGCGCGCGATCGTGCTCGAACAAGCCTTCCCGGCTCTTGATCGTCGTCAGCTTCGCAGGACGATCGAGCTCCAGGCGCAGCAGCTCCATCATTTCTTCGGACTCTTCGAGAAATTGCCCTGTCGGATCGTTCTCCAGATAATGAACGATCGCCTTCTCGGCCGACTCGTAATTCTCCATATTGGCAAAATTGTTGGCCATATAAAAATAACATTCCGTCATCGCCGGATCGATCTGATCCAGGACATGCTGCAAAATGCGGTTCGATTCCTCGTAGTTGCCCATTTCCGACAAAAGCCCAGCCAAATTGCAATGGTTGACCGGATTTTCAGGCTCATACTCGGCCGCCCGGCGAAAATACTTCAATGCCTTATCGTAATGATAACGGTCCAGGGATTGAACGGCTTTTTCGAAAAAGAACGTGGCATCCATTTGCATCGGAACGACATTGGTGCTGGTCTGGGGCAGCACACGTTTTTTCTTCTCCATGGTTAAGGCACCTCCGTGACCCGTCCGGTAGAGCTTACCGCCGAATACGAATAACGAATGACGTTAGCTATCGTCTGTTGCTTCCCGGAATTCTAATGATTCCTAATTATAACACAATCCGGCCCAAAACCGTAGGTTTTGAAAGCCGGAGACGTGTGGAAAAAACATTTAGGATAAGTTTTATACTCCGCCGTACTTGAACAAGGAGCTGAGCGAGCCGCCCGACACGATAATGTTGATCGCATCGGCGAGCAGGTGGGAGACGGACAATACCTTGAACCGGGCGGAATGATCGTCCGGAATCGCGATCGAGTCCGTGATCACGACCTCCGCAATGTTCGGATGGTCCAGACGCTGCAGCGCCGGGCCGGAGAACACCGGATGCGTAGCACAGATATAAGCGTCCTTGGCTCCGCGCTCTTTCAGACCTTCGACAACATTCACGATCGTTGTGCCCGTATCGATCAGGTCCTCGATAATGATCGGCGTGCGTCCTTCGACGTCCCCGATGACGTGCGTAATAACCGCTTCGTTATGAGCGGGTCTTTTCTTGATCATCATCGCGAACGGCGCATCGAGAATGTTGGCCAAATTCTCAGCCGTCGTAGCGCGTCCAGCGTCCGGCGATACGATGATCGGATTTTCGATATTCAGACCTTTAATATAATCACTAACCAAATCCAGCGCCGTCAAATGATCCACCGGGATGTTGAAAAAGCCTTGAATCGCCGGAGCGTGCAGGTCGATCGTGATCACACGGTCGGCGCCCGCCGCCGTCAGGAGATCCGCAACCAGCTTGGCCGAAATCGGCTCGCGCGGCGCGGCTTTACGCTCTTGGCGGGAATAACCATAGTAAGGAACGACAAGGTTGATCGTTCTCGCGGATGCCCGTTTCGCCGCATCCATCATCACGAGAAGTTCCATGAAGTGTTCGTTAATCGGATGCGAGAACGTTTGTACGAGAAACACGTCGCAGTTACGAATGCTCTCTTCGTAAAGACAGTAAATTTCCCCGCTCTTAAATCGGGAAAGTTTGATCTGACCTAGCGGCACTTCGAGCTCTTGACAAATACGCTCCGCCAGTTTCGGGTTGGACGAACCCGAGAAAATCTTCAATTTGTCGGTATACATGGTTACCTCCGCTTTCTGTTGTTACGTGGTTCGTTTGACGATGCCCAGACTCGGAAGTCTTGAGCGTTTACATAAAATTTAGAATGCTTCCACTCCCTCATTATACATGAAAAGAATCGAAACCAATAGGCACCATCGTCCGTTTCCGGCCCTTAAATGTGGCTAATTCGTTAAATCCGACATTTTTCAACAAATCGACGGCTTGATCCAAATATTGGGCGAGCCGCTCCGGCTGATGCGCATCGGAGCCGATGGTGAGCGGAATTCCAAGCTCCAGGGCGTATTCCAGCATGCGCCGGCTCGGGAACATCTCATTCACCGGCATCCGCAGCCCCGACGCATTCAATTCGATCGCCATGCCCGCCGCCCGGACCGCCTCCAGCGCTTGTCGTTCGAGGTGTTCGACGCTTTGCTCGGGCTTGAAGCCGAATCGCTTAATGACGTCGATATGGCCGATGTAATCGTAGAATCCGGTTCGGCAAGCCTTGCCGACGGCGTCGTAGTATTGCTTGTATACTTCGTAGGCGTCGCGTTCTTTCCAGCCATCGGTTTGCCGGTAGTCCGTAATGTCCCATTCGCCCAGAAAATGAACCGAGCCGATGACGTAATCCCATGGATACGCCTTCACAAGACGCTCGATCTCGGCTTCCCAGCCTTCGATATAGTCGCCCTCCATCCCGACCCGGATGTCGATACGGTCTTTGTATTTCTCCCGCAGTCGGAACGCCTCTTCGACATAATTCGGCAATTCCTCCATCGGCATAGCCATGCCGGGAAGATAGGCGGCCGGGTCGACATGGAGCAAGGGCATGTGATCGGACAGCCCCAACTGGACGAGCCCGATCTCAATGCCCTTCAACACGTACTCCTCAAGCTCTCCCGACGCATGTCCGCAGCGCACATGGTGCGTATGGTAATCAATGCGCATAGAAACGCTCCTTATCCTGAAAATCTGACGTTTATTTCTGTTTATTATGACGACGATCCAGTTCCCGCATCACGTCGTCCAGCGGCAGCCTCTGCTCGCGCAGCAGCACCATCAAGTGGAAGATGAGATCGCTTGCTTCGTAACGCAGCTCGTCTTTGTCGCGATTTTTGGCTGCGATGATGACTTCGGCCGCTTCTTCGCCGACTTTCTTAAGAATTTTGTCGACGCCCTTCTCGAACAAATACGTCGTGTACGCACCTTCGGGCCGTTCGGCATCGCGCTGCGCAATGGTCGCTTCGAGCGCGTTCAAGATGGCGAAGCGGTCCTGCTTGTCGGACTCGTTCGCCGTTGCCGCATCCGCCGCCAGCGCGCCGATCTTCGCGTCATGATAGAAGCAGCTGTAGCTGCCTGTATGGCAAGCCGGGCCCGCTTGATCGACCTGCACGAGCAAGGTGTCGCCGTCGCAGTCGTACCGGAGCGAGCGCACCTTCTGAATGTTACCGCTCGTCGCTCCTTTATGCCACAGCTCGCTGCGCGAACGGCTCCAGAACCAGGTTTCGCCCGATTCCAACGTTTTGCCGAGCGACTCCCGGTTCATGTACGCCATCATCAGCACTTCTTTGCTGACTGCATCCTGCACGATGGCCGGCACGAGACCGTGCGCGTCGAAGCGCACCGCAGCTAGGAGCTCCTCCAGGTTGGTTGCCGTTTTTCGTTCGCTCATCGCACTTCCACTCCTTTAGCCTTGAGGTCGTCCTTAACCTCTTCGATCGTTATCTCTTTATAATGGAAAATCGTTGCAGCCAGACCCGCATCCGCCTTGCCTTCCGCGAACACTTCGTAAAAATGCTCCTTCTTCCCCGCTCCGCCGGAAGCGATAACCGGAATCGTCAGCAGCTCCGACACTGCCTTCGTGAGCAGCACATCAAAGCCGTCCTTCGTGCCGTCGGCATCCATGCTAGTCAGCAGAATTTCGCCGGCGCCGAGGCGTTCCACCTCTTTCACCCATTCCAGCGCCTTCATGCCCGTGGCGTTCCGTCCGCCGTGGGTGAACACTTCCCACTCGCCCCACTCCTTGTTGAAGCGGGCATCCACAGCGACGACGATGCACTGCGAACCGAACCGGCGCGCGCCGTCGGACACGAGCTGCGGGTTGCGCACCGCCGCCGTGTTAATCCCGATCTTATCCGCGCCTGCGCGCAGCAGCCGTTTCATATCGTCCACGCTTGCGATCCCGCCCCCGACCGTGAACGGGATCGTAATTTGCCCCGCCGTCTTCTGCACGACCTCGACCATCGTCGCCCGTCCTTCGTGCGAAGCCGAGATATCGAGAAAAACCAGCTCGTCCGCGCCTTCGCGGTCGTAAATCGAAGCAAGCTCCACCGGGTCTCCGGCGTCGCGCAAATTGACAAAGTTAACACCCTTGACGACCCGGCCGTCCTTGACGTCAAGACAGGGAATGATTCGTTTGGCTAGCATAGCCGTACCCCTTTCGTATGGAATGCGCACGAGAGCATAGGTCCGTTAGACCAGACTGTGCGCTTCCTCCAGCTTGATGCTGCCGGTGTACAGCGCCTTGCCGACGATCGCGCCGCCGACGCCCTCGTCCGTATGCTCCGCCAGCTTTTGCAAATCTTCATATTGGCTGACGCCGCCCGATGCGATGACCGTTTGACCCGATACTTTGGCCAAGTTGACAATCGCCTCTACGTTCGGTCCGCCCATCATCCCGTCGCGGGAAATATCGGTGAAAATAAACGTGCGCGCGCCTTCCCTTGCCAACTCGACCGCCAGCTCGTCGGCTTTGACCGTCGACGTCTCCAGCCAGCCGCGTGTCGCCACGTAACCGTCGCGGGCGTCAAGTCCGATCGCAATCTTCTCGCCGTGCTTCTGCAGCACGCGGCGGACGAAGTCGCGGTCTTCAATCGCCGCCGTGCCAAGGATGATGCGGGACACGCCGAGCGACAGCACATAGTCGACGTCGCTTTCCGAGCGAATGCCTCCGCCGACCTGAACCGGAACGCTGACTGAACGCGCGATTTCACCGATCAGCTGGTCGTTCACCGGTTTACCCGCTTTCGCGCCGTCCAGATCGACCAAGTGGATCCATTTCGCTCCCTGGGCTTCCCAAGCCTTCGCCACTTCAAGCGGATTCTCGTTGTACACCGTCTCTTGATTATAGTCGCCTTGAATCAGACGAACGCACTTGCCTCCGCGGATGTCGATGGCGGGATAAATGATAAAAGCAGACATGATTCGTTTCCTCCACTACATATAGAGTTCAAGGGGCCGCTTAGACCGTTTGTTTCTTCTCGCACAACCCCAGAAAGTTATCAAGCAGCTGCATGCCGACGCTGCCGCTTTTCTCCGGATGAAACTGCATCCCGTACACATTGCCGCGACCGACAATAGCCGTCACCTGCTGATGGTAGTCCGTTGTCGCCAGCAGATCGCTCTCCCGCTCCGGCTTCACATGGAAGGAGTGGACGAAATACACGTGACCTTCCTCCACACCGCGAAAAAGCGGGCTGTCGCCGGCGCGGAACAACAGCTTGTTCCAGCCCATATGCGGCACCTTGTAATCGCCGCGGAAGCGCACGACATCACCCGGCAGCAGATTCAGCCCTTCGTGGTCGCCGTGCTCCTCGCTGCGGCTGAACAGCAGCTGCATGCCGAGGCAGATGCCGAGCAGCGGCTTGCCGCTTGCCGCGTAGGCCGCCGTCGCCTCATCCAATCTCGAGGCGCGCAGATGCTCCATCGCATCGCCGAACGCGCCGACTCCGGGCAGAATCGCGCCCTCGGCTTCAAGCAGCTCGCGCTCGTCCGAGGTGATCAGCGCCTGATAACCTAACCGCTCGACTGCCGAACGAACGCTGTGCAGGTTGCCCATTCCGTAATCGATAATCGCGATCATGGCTTACAGAACCCCTTTCGTGGAGGGCACTCCTTGTACGCGCGGATCAATGCTCGTCGCTTCGTCGAGCGCACGCCCCAACGCTTTGAACACCGCCTCGATCATGTGATGCGTGTTGTGGCCGTAGTGCACGATGACGTGCAGCGTAATGCGCGCTTCAAGCGCGAACTTCCACAGAAACTCGTGCACAAGCTCCGTCGTGAAGCTGCCTACCGTTGCCGACGGATACTCGGCGCGGTACTCGAAATGCGGGCGGTTGCTAATGTCGATGACAACCTGCGCCAGCGCCTCGTCCATCGGAATAAACACGCTCGCGTAGCGCTTGATGCCGCGTTTGTCGCCGAGCGCCTCTCGCAGCGTTTGGCCGAGACAAATGCCGATGTCCTCCACCGTATGGTGGTCGTCGATCTCGACGTCGCCCTTCGCATCCACCTTCAAATCAAATTGGCCGTGCTTCGTAAACAGGTCGAGCATATGATTCAAGAACGGCACGTCCGTCTCGATCTCCGACACACCGGTTCCATCCACGTTAAACGCAAGCCTGATGTCGGTTTCATTCGTACGGCGCGCCACTTCCGAGCGGCGTCCACCCGGTTGTTGACCTTGTCCTTGTTCAGCCACGAGAGTCCCCTTCTTTCTGCAAACGAATTTCGATGGCGCGCGCATGCGCCTCCAGCCCTTCATGGCGTGCCAAGGCGATAATCTTATCCCCGTCGCGCAGCAGCGCTTCCTTACTGTAGTAAATCACGCTCGACTTCTTCATAAAATGATCCACGTTCAGCGGCGACGAAAACCGCGCCGTGCCGTTCGTCGGCAGCACGTGGTTCGGACCGGCAAAATAATCGCCGACCGGCTCCGAGCTGTACGGACCCAAGAAAATGGCGCCCGCATTCTCAATCTTGCTTAAATATTGGAACGGCTCGCGCGTGAGAATTTCCAGATGCTCCGGAGCGAGCCGATTCACCGCGTCTACGCCTTCTTCGAGGCTGCCGACGGTCAGAATCGCGCCGTAATCGCGCACCGATTGCCCGGCGATTTCACGCCTCGGCAGCTCGGCAAGCTGGCGCTGCACTTCCGCCTGCACCGCTTCCGCCAGCGCCTCCGACGGCGTAATCAGAATCGCCGACGCCATCTCGTCGTGCTCCGCCTGCGACAGCAGGTCGGCCGCCACATAGGCAGCATCCGCCGACTCGTCGGCGAGGACAACGATCTCGCTCGGTCCGGCAATGCTGTCGATATCGACGGCGCCGAACACGTATCGCTTCGCCAGCGCCACGTAAATGTTGCCCGGACCGACGATTTTGTCGACCGGGGCGATCGAATCCGTGCCGTAAGCAAGCGCCGCCACGGCTTGCGCGCCGCCGACGCGATAAATTTCGCGTACGCCCGCTTCCGCTGCCGCCACCAGGATGTGCGGATTAATCCCTTCGATACCCGCCGTTGCCGGGGGTGTCACCATGACGATTTCCGGTACGCCCGCCACCTGGGCCGGAATCGCGTTCATCAGCACCGAGGACGGGTAGGCCGCTTTACCGCCTGGCACATACAGCCCGACCCGCCGCAAAGGCCGCATCACTTGCCCGAGGATGCTGCCGTCCGGCTGCAAATCCATCCACGACGTACGCAGCTGCTTCTCATGAAAGCGGCGAATGTTGACGGCCGCTTCGCGAATCGCCGTCAGGAACTCGTCATCCACTTGACGATACGCCGCTTCGATCTCCGCTTCGGCGACACGGAGGTCGCTCACGTCGGCGCGATCGAACTGCTTGGCGAACTTGCGCAGCGCCGCGTCCCCGTCTTGACGCACCTCTTCGATAATAAGCCGTACGCGCTCGTTCTGCTCCGGCGAGCCGTACTCGACTTCCCGTTTCAAAGCAAACTCCGATGCCGGCATCCGTTTCATCTGAGGGCAACCTCCTTCTATGCTTTCGCCGCCAAGGCCGCTGCGATGACCGGCTGCAGTCGGTCGCACAGTGCTTGTATAGCGTTATTTTTCATCCGGTAGCTTACCCGGTTCGCAATCAACCGGCTCGTAATCGAGAAAATCTCTTCGTGCTCCGCGAGCCCGTTTTCCCGAATCGTGCTGCCCGTTTCGACCATATCGACAATCCGGTCGGCCAACCCGATCAGCGGCGCCAGCTCGATGGAGCCGTTCAGCTTGATCACTTCCACCTGCTGTCCCCGCTCCCGAAAATACTGCGAGGCGACGTTCGGATACTTGGTCGCCACCCGCGGATTCAGCACCGGCTTCCAATCCGGCAAGCCGATGACCGACATGCGGCAGCGGGCAATACCGAGATCGAGCAGCTCGTAAACGTCGCGGTTTTCCTCCATCAGCACGTCCTTGCCGACGACGCCGATATCGGCTACGCCGTATTCCACATACGTCGGAACGTCGACGGGCTTCGCCATAATAAACTCCATATTGGCTTCGGGCACCGCGATAATCAGCTTGCGCGATTCGTCCGTTTCGTCCGGAATCGCGAGGCCCGCCTCGCGGAACAGCTTCGAAGCTTGCTTATAAATACGCCCTTTGGGCATCGCTACTTTCAATAACTCCTGCATGGGCTCGCCGCTCCTTTAATTCACAAACTCAATGACGCTCTGATATTCGATCCCCCGAACGCGAACCGAACCGCCGGCCAGCTGTTCTTTCTCATACTGACCGTCCGGAGCGAGCAGCGTCTCCACCGGCGCTTGCCGCTCCATCCGCAGCTCTCCCGCCCGGCTTAACGCCTGCTGCCGGTTGTCCGCCGTATAGACGATCAGCACGCGGTTCGACGTCTCTGCGGCAGCCTCCTTGCTGATCACTTCAAGAATCCGGTTCGTCTTGAGCGCAAAGCCGGTCGCCGGGGCCGGACGGCCGAACTGCGCCAGCAGGTTGTCATAACGACCGCCGCTGCACACCGGAAATCCGAGATCCGCCGCATAGCCTTCAAAGGTCATGCCCGTGTAATAAGAGAAGTCGCCGATCATGGTCAAATCGATCAGCACATGCTCGCTGACGCCATACGCCTCCAGCACGTCCCACACTTCGCACAAATGTGCGATCGCTTGCTGCGCTACCGGATCGTCGGTTAACTGACGCGCTTGGCGGCAAATCTCTTGGCCCCCTCGCAAGCGAAGGATGCCCTCCAGCTCTTCCCGCACCTCCGCCGGCAAGCCCATCGTCTTGAGCGCTTCCCGATAACCGACGTAATCGCGGTTCAGCAAGCAGTCCTTCAACTGCGTCTGCGCATCCGTACGGTCGCGCAGCGTTTCCTGGAACAAGCCGTTCAGGAAGCCGACATGACCCAGCGCGATTTTGAACGGCTTCACGCCGGCCGCCTGCAAGCAAGCGACCGCGAGTGCGATCACTTCCGCATCGGACTCGCTTGACGCATCGCCGACGAGCTCAACGCCAGTCTGGAAAAATTCCGCATCCCGCCCCGCTTCCGCTTCAATCGCGCGAAAGACGTTCGCGTGGTACGACAAACGAAGAGGGAACGCATGTTCACGAAGCAAGGACGAAACGACACGCGCGATCGGCGCCGTCATATCCGAGCGCATGACGAGCGTCGTGCCGTTACGGTCGAGCAGCTTGAACAGCTTCTTATCTTCCGTCGAGCTCGCTACCCCTACGGTATCGTAATACTCCAACGTTGGAGTAATGATCTCTCTGTAACCCCAGCGCTCCAAACACTGCATCAGTTTGAACTCAATGCTGCGCAGCTTGGCCGCCGCCTCGGGCAAATAATCTTTGACGCCTGTCGGCTTTTCGAACACTTTCGGTTTGGACACCGGTCTTCACCCTACTATTCGTAATTTTTGCTTTAGTTCGCTAATGTGCTACCATACTACCAAAATAAAGAATGTAATCGTTAGTCTACCATGGAAACGAGACTCCGTCAATGGAATAACACGAACGTTCTCCGTATGTCTGCAGAGCTTCATCCGAACGCCCGAGCGGAACCCGGGTGCGGTATTTCTGCTTGTAAACCGTCGTTTCCGACAAGAGCGGAACTACGTTCGTTATTCCCGTTCAAACCGGTGTGAAGGGCCCCTGTTAGGCTAAATCGGATATCGTTTTACTCCCCGCTCTCCCGGACGTCCTCTCGTATTACGCGCAGGGGATTGCCCGCGACGAAGCTGTACGGCGCAACGTCCTTATGCACGACCGAGCCTGCCCCAATGATCGCATGATCCCCGATCGTTACGCCCGGCAGTATGGTGCTGTTCGCTCCGATCATCACATGGGAACCGATCTTCACCTGCCCGAGCCGGTATTCCTTGATCAAATACTCATGCGTCAGGATCGTCGAATTGTATCCGATGATCGTATTGTCCCCCACCTCGATCTTCTCCGGGAAGAATACATCCACCATGACCATTAAAGCGAAAGAGGCATGCTCCCCCACTTTCATCCCTAAGATACGGCGATAAATCCACCGTTTCAAAGGCAAGGAGGGCGCATACCTGGCGATCTGGATAAAAATAAAGTTACGAATGGCCTTCCATCGGCTTATCGTACTGTATACTTGCCATAACGAGTTAGGCCCGTCCACCGGATATCGGTCCGTCTGTCTCAAGCGTTGGATTCTCCTCCTATGCCGGCAATCGGCAATAGTTCGCGAATATCGTCAATAACGTGGTCCGGCTCATACCGGCGCAAATATTCGACGCCTTTCAACGACCAGGCGACCCCAACCGGGGAGACACCCGCATTTCGGGCCGCCTCGATGTCGTAATGGCTGTCGCCGACCATCAAAGCGCTCGAGGCGTCCACACCCAATTCGCGCAGCGCTCTTAAGATGCCTTCCCCGTGCGGCTTCGGCTGTTCTACATCCTCGACCGTGACAATCGAATCAAAATAACCGATAATGCCGGTCAGCTTCAGGCCCATCTCTGTCGTCTTCCGGATTTTACTGGTGACGACGCCGAGCTTCACCCCCGCTTCACGCAATTGGGCGAGCGTTTCCGGCACATGAGGAAACGCCGTGACCAATTCATCATGCCGGGTGATGTTGAAAGCCCGGTATTTCATGATCAAATCTTCCACCTGCTCCCGCCCCGAGAAATCCGCCATCTGCTCGTGCAAAGGCCGCCCCATGTTGGGAATGATGCGCTCCCGCGTTACAGGCTCCGGCGTGTCCCAGTCAAACGTATGTAAAAAAGATTGAATGATCAGCTCATTCGTATCGAGAATCGTCCCATCCAAATCAAACAGTACGGCTTGAATCATGCTTCTGCTCCTTCGTTTGCTGGTCTCATGTTCATCTTGTTTCCTCTGCCTCTCCCGGCTTCGCCTCATTCGGAGCTCCTTCGGCGTTTACCGCCGTCGTCGTCTCGCTCGCCGCTGCCGCACCGACCTGTAGAATAGGATCGGAATAATGCTCTGCAGACGCTCCTGTCTTCCGCCGCACGATGATCACGACGATCGCGGCAATAACGATCAGTACGGCCAGCAGCTGCGAAATCCGCACATTGCCGCCGTACGTCATCACCCCAGGCTCAAACCCGATCGCGCGCATCGGCGACCATAAGCTGTGCATCAGGGAGACCAACCATTCCGGTCCGGTGAAATCCAGGCTGTCCGTCCGGACCCCTTCAATGAAGAAGCGGCCGATCGAATACCAAATGAAATAGCTGAAGAACAACTCGCCTGCCCGCAAGAACCGTTGACGGCGCAGTACGAACAAGATCACAAGTCCGGCTAAATTCCACAATGACTCGTATAAGAAGGCCGGGTGATAATACTGTCCTTCAATCAACATCTGATTGACGATAAAATCAGGCAGATGCAGATTGTTCCGTAAGAACGCTTCATTTACCGGTCCACCGTGCGCTTCCTGGTTCATGAAGTTGCCCCAGCGCCCGATGGCCTGTCCGATGATCAGCCCCGGCGCGCAAATGTCCGCAATCCTCCAGAACGAATAGCCTTTGCGCCGTACATAAATGACAGCAGCGATGATTGCGCCGATCAAAGCGCCGTAGATGGCGATGCCGCCATGCCAGATCTTGACTACTTCGATCAAATTATCCTTGTAATCTTCCCACTTAAAGGCGACATAATAAATTCGCGCGCCGATGATGGCCGAAGGCACGCCGATCAACACCAAGTCCATGAAAAAGTCCGGTGAAATGCCAAACCGCTTGCCTTCTTGCACCGCTAGCAACAATCCCATCATCGCCGCCGCACCCAGGATAATGCCATACCAATAGACCGTCAGCGGTCCAAGTGAAAATGCGATCGGATTCAGAGCTAAAAACATGCGCTATCTTCTCTCCTTATACGAAGCGAACGGTCCGAGAACCGCTCCCCGTTCAATGGGATTATTCCAAGTCGTCCATATCCTCGTTTAACGATTCCGTCAATTTGTTCGTAAATTGCAGCGCGGCATTATAGCCCATCCGTTTCAAGCGGTAATTCATCGCCGCCACCTCAATAATGACCGCCAAGTTCCGCCCGGGACGCACAGGAATCGTGACGAGCGGAATATCCGTGTCGATAATCCGGGTCTTCTCTTCGTCCAGTCCCAATCGGTCGTATTGCTTGTCCTGCTGCCAATTCTCCAGCTTACAGACAACCGAAATTTTCTTCGCGGTGCGTACCGCTCCGGCTCCGAACAACGTCATGACATTAATAATACCAATCCCGCGGATTTCCAATAAGTACCGAATCAGCTCCGGCGCGTTCCCGATCAGCGTGTGGTCGGCCGTTTGGCGAATTTCCACCGCATCGTCCGCAATCAAGCGGTGCCCGCGCTTCACAAGCTCAAGCGCTGTTTCGCTCTTCCCGATACCGCTCGAACCGGAGATAAGCATGCCGATACCGTAAACGTCCACAAGTACGCCGTGAATCGTCGTTGTCGGAGCGAGACGATTTTCCAAAAACCCGGTCAATCGGCTTGCCAAAATCGTCGTCGCCATCGGCGTCCGCAGCACCGCGATCCGGTAGTCATTCGCCGCCGCCAGCAGCTCGATCGGCGCTTCCAGTCCGCGGCTAATGATGATGCATGGGATTTCATCCGGCGCGCAAAGCCGGTGCATCCGCTCCGTGCGTTCCTCCGGCGACAGGCCTTCGAAGAAGGTCAGCTCCGTTTTTCCTAAAATCTGTACCCGGTCATGCGGATGAAACTCGTAATAACCGGCCAGTTCCAGCCCGGGTCGATATAGGTCGGCAGTCATGATCGGACGCTTCAAGCCCTCATCGCCGCATATAATCTCAAGTTGAAACTCTCTTACCAAATCCGAAACTTTTACTTTTTTAGGCAAGGTCGTTCGTCTCCTTTTTATACCAGTATCCTCATCGTAAAGGAATCGGCCGCATAAATCAACCGCTGCCGCCCGCTTTGCTTATCGCTATCATTCAAATAAAAAACCAGCCTTTCGGCTGGTTTTTTATTTATACGATTCCATTAGCCATTCAGCAGGATGGAAGCTGTCGTTTCTTTGTCGAAGAAGTGAACTTTGTTCATGTCGATCGCCAATTTGACGTTCATCCCTTCGTGGAAGCCGGAACGGCTGTCTACGCGGGCAACAACGTTGGAGTTGCCGATACCGTTCAAGTGAAGGATCATCTCATGACCGAGGTTCTCGGACACTTCGATGTGAGCGTTAACGATCGAGTTCGGGGACGCCTCGATGAAGATCGCTTCTTCATGGAAATCTTCCGGACGAACGCCGAGTACGACTTCTTTATTGGCGTAACCTTTTTCACGGATAATTTTGGCTTTGCCTTCAGGCAGCTGAACGTCGACACCCGTTGTACGGAAGTGCAGCTGTCCGCCTTGCTCAGTAAAGCTGCCGTTAACGAAGTTCATCGATGGGGAACCAATGAAGCCCGCTACGAACATATTAACAGGGAAGTTGTAAATCTCTTCCGGCGTAGCTGCTTGTTGGATAACCCCTTTATCCATAACGACGATCCGATCGCCCATCGTCATGGCTTCTGTTTGGTCATGCGTGACGTAAACGGTTGTCGTTTCAAGCCGTTTAACCAGTTTCGTAATTTCAGCGCGCATCTGTACGCGAAGTTTAGCATCCAGGTTGGAAAGCGGTTCGTCCATCAGGAACACTTGCGGTTCGCGAACGATCGCGCGGCCCAAGGCAACACGTTGGCGCTGACCGCCGGACAATGCTTTCGGTTTACGGTCGAGCAGGTGCTCGATGTCGAGAATTTTCGCCGCTTCGCGAACGCGAGCGTCGATGTCGGCTTTCTTGAACTTGCGAAGCTTCAAACCGAAAGCCATGTTTTGATACACGTTCATGTGCGGATACAAAGCGTAGGATTGGAATACCATTGCAATATCGCGGTCTTTCGGAGCCACGTCGTTCACCAAACGGTCGCCGATGTACAATTCACCCTCGGAGATTTCTTCCAAACCTGCGATCATACGAAGCGTCGTCGATTTACCACAGCCGGAAGCGCCTACGAGTACGAGAAACTCTTTATCTTTGATGTCCAAATGGAAGTCTTTAACCGTTGCTTCCGCTGCACCCGGATATTTTTTTACGATGTGGTTTAAACGTACGCCTGCCATGATTAATTCCCCCTACGAGTTGATATCTTCTTAATATGCTTACATCATACCTTACTGATCCGTTGATGACTATGCACAATCTTCACAAAAAAATCACTTTCTTTTCGTTACTTTGTACAATAACAAGGCGATCTTCACAAGCACCGCATGATTGAACGTCCGCACGTCCAATCCCGTTTCCTGTTTGAATTTATCCAGCCGATAAAGCAGCGTATTCCGATGAATATAGAGCTTCTTGGCCGTCTCGCTGACATTGCAATCGAGTTGAAAAAAATGCTCAAGCGTC
Organism: Paenibacillus sp. EPM92; assembly: GCF_016586185.1. Lineage (NCBI taxonomy): Bacteria > Bacillati > Bacillota > Bacilli > Caryophanales > Paenibacillaceae > Paenibacillus > Paenibacillus sp. EPM92. Next base: position 6,156 of record NZ_BCPS01000029.1, on the reverse strand, counting down.
GTCATCGTCTCCGGATCGAAAGCGACATCAAGCCGCTTGAGCACCCGCTCCAGAAAATTGGCCTTCTCCGTTTCGGGAAGCATATGGACGAGCTTCTCCAACTGCAGCTCCCAAGGCATATGCATATTACTGCCGATATGATAGGTCCGACCGAGCATGATCGTCTCGCGCAGCTGAAGCACGGTGGCATATAACGATTTGGCCGGAAGGATCGGGTAATGAACGGCAAGATGGCATTCACCCACCCATTCATTCTCCAGCATTTCGTGAAGACCGTAACCAAGTGCGGCGAGCTGATCTTCCAGCGTTTCGTCGGACGCATCGGCTTTATCATCCCCGCCGTCCATCGTCAATATTTTTTCCGGACCGAGAATAAGCCATTCTTTATCCGTGAGGGGAATCAGTGTAAGCGGCGCATCGAAGAAAGACTCTAACAGCTTCTTCAGCTCTGTATAATGCGCGCGCCGCGACGTAATCTGATCGACATACAGCAGCAGCGGAATTTTCGTTGCGTACAGCGATAATTGCGACACCAGCGTATCCGGCAGCTCCGCTTGCGTATAGCCGAGTTCCTGCTGGCCTTTGAACCATTCACGGATCAATGCCGCTTTCCGTTCCTCTTCACCGCTTGGCGAAGCCGATTTTTTATCCTGCTGTTTCCGGTTTTCGAGCAGCAATCCAAGGAGCATCCGTTCCTTGGGCGTTATCGACCCGGCGGGCACTTGCAGAAGCAGCGCGTCTTGCCCTTCTTTGTGCACCAAAAAATAAACTTGGCCGTTCTTGTCCACCCCGGAGACGACGCCGCCGTTTTCCTCGACCTGCTTGGACCATTCTTCCACTGAACATTTGACGCTGCTGACAGGTATACCGAGCGCGCTTTCGACTTGCTGACGTACGAGTTCCCAATCCATTCCTTGGCTCCCTCTCCTTATTTGCAACCGGTACCGACGAACCGCGTCACGTTGCAAACGTTTTCTCTATTTCGGCGCCACTCCCGGCGACATCCTCTTATTGTAGCATAAACAAAAAGGAAGCAAAGGCTCCATTCCCGATTTCATTTCCTTATGATCGGACGGGCGGCCGTATAAACATCCCTTATTTCCCGGAAACAGGATACTTTTTATGATATTGGGGAAAAATTGAACTGCTTTCATCACTTTTAACTTCATGCAGGGGGTGAAATCAGAAGATGCCCATGCTGCGTTATGGCCAGACGACCGTAAGCTTCCAGATCCCTTCGGGCCATACGCTTCGCACCGTCACCTATAGGCTTCCCAGAAATCCGGGATCTCAACTGGAATCCAGAGCCCGAATTCGCCGCGCGCTCGATGCACCGATCGGCAGCTCTCCGCTGCGCAGGCTTGCCCGCAGCAAGACGGAGGCGGTTATTTTAATTCCCGACGGAACGCGCCTATGCCCTAGTCCCTTGCTGCTTGAGCCGCTGTTAGAGGAATTGAACGAGGCTGGGATCCCCGATGATCGCATCGATGTGGTCGTCGCTCTAGGCTATCATCGGCGGCATACGCAAGAGGAGCTGCGCGAGCTTGTTTCCCATCCCGTTTATACGCGGGTTCGGGTACATAATCATTCCTGCTTGTCCGAAGATTGCGTTTATATCGGGACGACGACGCTGGGAACGCCCGTTGAAATTAACCGCCTTGTCGCGGCTTCACCGCTGCGCATCGTCATCGGGAATATCGAGCCGCACTCGCTCGTCGGCATATCCGGAGGCGTCAAATCGTTAGTTCCCGGCGTTGCCTCCAAGCGCTGCATTGAGCACAACCACGCGCTCTCGCTTACGCACAAAGCCATCGTCGGGAGCTCGGACAACCCCGTCCATCGCGATTTAGAGGAAGCGCAGCGGTTGGTGCCGGTCCACTTCATGCTGAATGTGATCGTCGACCACGACCGTCATGTCTTGGACGCCGTTGCCGGCGATATCGTGAAAGCCCATCAAGTGGGCATGAGGCTTGCTGCCGAGCGGTTTCTAGTGCCGGCTTCGCCCGTTTATGATATTGTGATCGCCTCGCCGGGCGGGTATCCGAAGGACCTGCATATGTATCAAGCGGTCAAAACGCTGCGTAACGCCGCAGCCTTCACGAAACCGGGCGGGACCATCATTCTCGTGGCGGAATGTTCCGAAATGCTCGGTAACGGGCAATTTCAAGCCTGGCTCGATACGATGCATAACCGTTCACACACGGTAGCCCAGCTTAGGGCGCATTTCGTATTGGGGGCGCACAAAATTTTACATATAGACGAAATTCTTGCTCACCATCGCGTATATCTGTTGTCCGCTATGCCGCGACCCGTCACGCAGCTGCTCGGATTTACTCCCGTCGAATCACTGGACTCGCTGCTCGAAGAGCTTCTGTCCCCGCAACGACCTACGGCAGCGGCCTGTCTGCCTTATGGCGCGTTGACCTTTCCTAAACCGGCTTCACCGAGCCTATAAAACGAAGCCATGGAGGCGATGATCATGGATTGGATAAGCTGGTCGCTCGACCGTGTCATTTATTTGTTTGTCGGCGTTGCCTTCTTCGTCCTTTGGATTCAAGTGGCGCTGTCGCATTACCGGCAGAATTTCCATCACAAATCGATGTGGACCCCCGTCGTCGCGGCGCCTATCTTCAGTCTGACGGCCGTGTGGCTCGCCTTCGACCGCAGCCACCTGCTGCTTCTGGTCTTTGCGGGACTGATGTGGCTGGGCGTCATGATCGGAGCCGCCGGTTTCTATTATCATTTTCACGGCGTCGGCGTCCGTGTCGGCGGCTATTCGATGCGCAACTTTCTGGCTGGGCCTCCGGTCGTTTTGCCGCTTCTCTTTAGCGCGTTAAGCGTACTGGGCTTGCTTGCTTATTACTGGAGGTGAGAGAGGAATGTCTATTAAACGTTTGACCCGCTATCCTTCTTATGACGTTATGAGTCAGCGGCACGAATGGGATGAGCACACACGGCGCATCGTCCTTGACCGCCTGCAGACAGGCGGCGGCGGCTATACCTTCCTGACGGCTGTTGAAGCTGAGAACTTGCGGGCTTGGTGCTGCCTGTTATTGGATGACGAGCGGCCGGAGATCATACAGTTCGTACTCGATCATATTGACACCAAGATGAATTCCGGTCAGGAAAGCCAGCGTAAACCTGGCGAACCGCCGGCTCCGGCGCTCGTGCGCAATGGCTTGCAAGCGCTCGACTCGGCTTGTCAGAGGCTACATACGAAACGATTTTTTCATATGGATCAGGAGCAAAAGAAGCAGATTATGCATGCAATCAGTCAAGGAGACGGCTCTCCCCCCGATATTTGGAGGTCTATCCCGCAGCAAGCTTGGTTTCAAAAGCTGCTGAAGCTTGCGATTGACGGCTATTACTCGCATCCGGAGGTTTGGTCGGAAATCGGATACGGAGGGCCCGCCTATCCCCGCGGTTATGTACGCATGAATCCGGATGTGCCCGACCCTTGGGAGCCGATAAAGGAAGGTAAGCCCTCATGAACAGGCGATATGGAGATGAAACCGTCGACGTCTTGATTGTAGGCGCTGGCGCCGCCGGAGGCGTCTTGGCCAAAGAGCTGAGCGAAGCCGGTATGAAAGTAGTCGTGCTGGAGTCGGGGCCCTATCGCGACCCTCAGCATGATTTCGCGAGTGACGAGCTGGCGATGCAGCGGTTGGGCTGGCAGGATACGCGCGTTGTTGACGGATCCGATCCGCTGGAAATGGGTCACAATAACTCCGGCTGGGGGGTTGGCGGCGGTACAACGCATTTTACCGGGGTGTTTCTGCGGTTTCATGAGTCGGACTTTCAGACGCGTACGCTCGATGGCGTCGGGGAGGATTGGCCGATCCGGTATGCCGATCTGAAGCCCTACTATGAGAAGATCGAGCGGGACATTGCCGTATCCGGCCCGAAATATTTCCCTTGGGGGCCGTTCCGTGGACCGTATCCGTATCCGGAACGTGATCCGATCAGCCCGAATGCGCAAGTGTTTGCCCGCGGCTGCGAGAAGCTGGGCATCGGCTGGACGGTCACGCCGCTCGCGATTTTATCCGCACCGTTTGAAGACAGGCCGCCCTGCATCAACCGCGGGTTTTGCAATCAAGGCTGTATGCCGAACGCCAAATTCAGCACGCTGATTGTCCACATCCCCAAAGCGGAGAAAGCGGGAGCAGAAGTGCTTGCGGATTGTACCGTGACCCAGGTGAATATGAATGCGACCGGTAGGGTGACCGGTGTTACGTTCGTACATCATGGCGATACCTATGAGCAAAAGGCCCGCATCGTCGTATTAGCTACCTATGTCGTCGAAACCCCACGGCTGTTGCTCAATTCCGCCAACGGACAGTATCCCGAAGGCCTCGCCAACCGCAGCGGTTGGGTGGGCAAAGCGTTCATGACGCACAGCAGTCATGATGTATACGCCCGTTTCGACGACGAAGTGCGGCTCTATAAAGGTACGCCCGTGCTCGCATCGACGCAGGACTTTTATAGCACGTCGCCGGACCGCGACTTCGCTCGAGGCTATACCTTGCATGCGCACGGCGCCAGACCGCTCGGCTTCGCTCAAGGCATCGCCAAATCCGGGGGTGCCGGAGGACCGGTCTGGGGCAATCGGCTGCGCGAGGCGATGCTTGATTATAATTACTACGGACGCGTTACGTTGGTCGGGGAAGTGCTTCCAGACGAAGCCAACCGCATCACCTTATGCGAAGAGAAGGATGTTCACGGCCAGCCGCGAGCTAAAGTGACATTCGGTTATGGAGAGAATGACCGGCGATTAATTCGACACGCTATCGGTACAATGAGCGCTATCCTTGAAGCCTCCGGCGGACGTGTCGAATTCATTGTTCCCGATACCGCCCATCTGATGGGCGGTTGCAGAATGGGAGACAACCCGGAGACGTCGGTCGTGAACAGTTACGGACAATGTCACGACATCCCCAATCTATTTCTATGCGGTGCCAACTCCTTCGTCACTTCAGGCGGCGGTAATCCGACGAACACCGTCATGGCGCTCGCGCTTCGGACGGCGGATTATATCAAGCAGAGCGGTACGAGGCTCGAACTGCAATGAGAACCACACGGTTCGTCCTTGTGAACGGGGGGCGATCCGTGTGAGTAGAGAAACGGAATGTTGCCAAAACAAAGAAGAGATCTTCTCATGGAAGATCTCTTCTTTGTAACAAGATGAGCCATGTAGGACTCGAACCTACGACACCCTGATTAAAAGTCAGGTGCTCTACCAACTGAGCTAATGGCTCTTACATGAATGGTGGAGGCTGATGGATTCGAACCACCGAACTCGTCAGAGAACAGATTTACAGTCTGCTGCGTTTGGCCACTTCGCTAAGCCTCCAAGACGGCTAAAAAAAGCCTATGGTGGCTCGGGACGGAATCGAACCGCCGACACGAGGATTTTCAGTCCTCTGCTCTACCGACTGAGCTACCGAGCCATATGTAGGGTTATGAAGTTATTCATGGCGGAGCCGACGGGATTCGAACCCGCGGTCTCCTGCGTGACAGGCAGGCATGTTAGGCCTCTACACCACGGCTCCACAATGAAAGACAACTGGTGCCGCCGAGAGGACTTGAACCCCCAACCTACTGATTACAAGTCAGTTGCTCTACCAATTGAGCTACAGCGGCGTATGTATGGTGGAGGCTGACGGGATCGAACCGCCGACCCTCTGCTTGTAAGGCAGATGCTCTCCCAGCTGAGCTAAGCCTCCATAGTATGTACAAGTACACACAAGTCGAATCATACCATAAAATGTCTAAATCATTCAACTTGTTTTGGTAGCGGCGGAGGGGATCGAACCCCCGACCTTACGGGTATGAACCGTACGCTCTAGCCAGCTGAGCTACGCCGCCATATCAATCAATGAGTCTGCGAAGTTTCGCTTACGAAGCTTATGCTCCGATGAACCTTCGGTTCCCATCCCTCAATCCATGAGGGTGAAGCAACGGAGAGAGAGGGATTCGAACCCTCGCACCACTTGCGCAGTCTAACCCCTTAGCAGAGGGTCCCCTTGAGCCACTTGGGTATCTCTCCAAGATGAGCTATACGACAGCTTGTACACCGTCATAAGCACAGAGCTTGCGCCCTGAAAACTGGATACGAAACTCAGCATGCTGAATGCTTTGATTTCACAATAGTGAAAA
>NZ_BCPS01000028.1:0-2751 GCF_016586185.1 Paenibacillus sp. EPM92 | reverse complement strand
TGAGATATTGCTATCTCATGTATAACATTTGTCTCATTTGTTCAGTTTTCAAAGAGCTTTCATCACGGCTGCACTTTTTGTCGTGACAAGAATATATCTTATCATTTTTCGACGAACTTTGCAACTGTTATTTTTTTACCGCCATCGCATTCGGCTTCGATTTCGATCTAACCCGTTTGCGGCGACAAGCAATAATGTATCACAAGTCATAGATAAATTGCAACTCCTTATTTTTATTACGTGTTTACTAATTGCCCGAACGCTTCGCTCCATCGCCAGACAGGAGTTGTTCCGTCGTCAGATATCCAAATCTCACCGCCCGATGAGAAAAGTTTCGGGGCCCCGCCTGCCCCAGGCCAATCAACAAACAAAAAAACGAGGAACCTCTTTGTCCGCTTGCACCGATACAAAGAAGTCTCCTCGTCTCCATGTCTTCCTCATTCGCCAAGCAGACGAATGAGCTCCTGCTCATCGTCAATGATCCGAATGCCGAGCTCTTGCGCTTTCGTCAGCTTGCTGCCGGCGCTTTCGCCCGCAATGACGATGTCCGTCTTCTTCGAGACGCTGCCGGTCACCTTCGCCCCCAGCTTCTCCAGCCTCTTCGCCGCATCGTCACGGCTCATCGTCGTAAGCGTGCCCGTGAGGACGACCGTTTTGCCGAAAAACGGATTGCTCTCGTCCACGGCTGCCGGCGCTTCTTCCGCAATCGGAGTGACACCTGCCGCCAGCATCCGCTCTATGCTGCGCCGCATAGCCGGGTCCTGGAAGAAGCGAACGATGCTGTCCGCCACGATTCCGCCGATATCCGGCAGCGTCATCAATTCCTCCGCCGTCGCCTCCATCAGCTTGTCCAGGCTGCGGTAATGGTCGGCCAGCTCTTTGGTAGTCGTTTTGCCGGTGTTCGGAATGCCCAGGGCGAACAGGAAGGACGCGAGGTCCGGTGTCTTGCTTTTCTCAAGCGCGGCCAGCAGATTCTCCGCCTTCTTCGTCCCGAAGCGGTCGAGCTTGACCAAGTCATCGAACTTCAAGTCATACAAGTCGGACGGGTCGCGCACGCTTAACTCGTCATACAACTGCTCCGCCGTCTTCTCGCTGAACGTTTCGATATCCATCGCATCGCGCGAAGCGAAATGCGTAATCCGGCCCACCAGCTGCGGACGGCAATCCAGCCGGTTCGGACAGAACAAGTGTGCGCCCCGCAGCTCAAGCGTATGTCCGCACGACGGACAGACTGAAGGAGCCGTAATCTCCTGACCGTCGGCGTCCTCCGTCACCTTGCCGAGAATCTCGGGAATGACGTCGTTCGAGCGACGGATGTAGATGAGACTGCCGAGTGCGTGGGTCAAGTTTTTGCGGGCGATATCATCCATGTTGTTCAACGTGCAGTTCTGCACCGTGACCCCGGCAATATCGACCGGCTCAACGCGCGCAAGCGGCGTCACTTTGCCGGTACGGCCCACGTTCCATTGCACCCCTAGCAGCGTTGTCACCGCTTCTTCGGCCTCGAATTTATAAGCGACCGCCCAGCGCGGGAACTTATCGGTATAGCCGAGCACTTCGCGCGTACGCATGTCATTGATTTTGACCACCAAGCCGTCAATTAGAAAATCAAACGTGTTCCGCATGGAAGCGATCCGCTGCAGTTCTTCCTCAACCGCTTCAATACTATCCAAAAACTCGACGAGCGGGCTGACCCTGAACTGATTCGCGCGCAAAAACTCGACCATCTCCCGATGATCCCGGAATTGAACGTTGTCCGAATACCCGACGTTATAAAAATAGGCGTTTAAACGGCGCTCCGCCGTTACTTTCGGATTCAGGTTGCGCAGCGCTCCGGCCGCCGCGTTCCGGGCGTTCTTGAGCGGTTCCGCGGCCGTCTCGTTATATTTCTCAAGCACCGACAGGTTCATTATGCCTTCGCCCTGCACCTCAAGAATCCCCTCGGTATAAGGAATGCGCAGAGGCACCGACTTAATTGTCTTCACTTGAGCCAGAATGCCTTCCCCCACTTGTCCGTTGCCGCGGGTCGCCGCCTGCACGAGTTCTCCTCCGTCGTAGGTTAAATTCAACGTTAGTCCGTCGAACTTCAACTCCACCACGAACGAAAGCGGAGGAAGGGGTTCATCCGGATGCTTCGCGTTATAGTCATTGACCAGCTTCTGAGCGCGCGTATGCCACGCCATCAGGTCCTCATGGTTCTGCGCCTTGTCCAGGCTCCACAACCGCGCCAAATGCTTGTGCGGCTCAAAGCCTTTCAGAAGCTCGCCCCCGATGCGTTGCGTCGGAGAATGCGGCAGCACGACGCCCGTCTCCGCCTCAAGCTCCATCAGCTTCGCATAAAGCGCGTCCCATTCCGCATCGCTGATAGTCGGCTCGTCAAGGGTATAGTAGTGGTAGTTATGTTTGGAGATCTCTTCGATAAGGGCCTGCATGGTCTCCAAAGCATCCGGCATCGGCAAAGCCATTGGGGTTCCGTCCTCTCATGGGTTAAATTACGCTTTCTCGATCGGCGCGAACTTGGCAAGCAGCCGCTTCACGCCGACCGGGGCCGGGAATGCGATCTGCAGCTCGGTATCGTCGCCCGAGCCCTTCATGGCCACGATCGTTCCCGTGCCCCACTTGCCGTGCTTGACTTTGTCGCCCATGGCGAAGTCAAGCACCTTGGCCGGCGCCGCGGCGGCCGGCGAAGAAGCTGCCGCGGACGCGCCACCCGCGCGGAAGCTGACGGGCGCGCCTGCGGGACGCGCGCCA
>NZ_BCPS01000027.1:0-13273 GCF_016586185.1 Paenibacillus sp. EPM92 | reverse complement strand
GCCGCGCTCCCACGCGGCGCCGCTGCCGCTGCGCGGGGCGAACGCGCCGCCGCCCGCGCGAGCGTTCTCCACGAGCTCCTGCGGCAGCTCGTGCAGGAACCGGGACGGCGCATTCGCCGCCGTCCGGCCGAACAGCGTGCGCATCCGCGCGCACGTCAGGTAGAGCTCTTCCTCGGCGCGGGTGATGCCGACGTAAGCGAGCCGCCGCTCTTCCTCGAGCTCCTCGTTGTCCATCAGCGCCCGGGAATGCGGAAAGACGCTTTCCTCGAGGCCGACGATGAAGACGACGGGGAACTCGAGGCCTTTGGCGCTGTGCATGGTCATCAGCACGACGCCCTGCTTGCCCGCTTCGGGATCCTCATTCATCGAATCGATATCGGCAATCAACGCAAGATCGGTCAAGAAAGAGACAAGCGACTTGTCTTCATTGCGCTTCTCGAAGTCCATGGTCACCGACAGAAACTCGTCGATGTTCTCGAGGCGGGCTTGCGACTCGATCGTGTTTTCTCGCTTCAATTCTTCCCGATACGCCGACATTTCAAGCATTTTCTCCGTTAATTCGGTAACCGACAAATAATCGACCATGCGATACAAGTTCTCGATCATCTCGCGGAATTCCGTCAGCGCGCTCCGCGTCCTGGCGCTGATGTCCAAGCTGCCCACGTTCTCCAGCATCGCGAACATGGATACGCCGTATTGGGCGGCAGCCGCCGCCAGCTTATCGAGGGTCGTATCGCCGATGCCGCGCTTAGGCACGTTGACGATCCGCGCGAAGCTGATGTCGTCGTCCGGATTGGAGACCAGACGCAAATAAGCCAAAATATCCTTGATTTCTTTACGGTCGTAGAACTTTACGCCGCCGACGATCTGATAGGGAATGTCCGATTTGATGAGAATTTCCTCGATGACCCGGGACTGGGCGTTCGTCCGGTATAAAATCGCGTGGTCCTTGAAGCGTCGGCCCTTCTCCACGTTTTTACGAATTTGACCGGTGATGTAGTATCCTTCTTCGTGCTCCGAATCGGCTTGGTACAGGCGAATCTTCTCGCCTTCGCCCTTGTCGGTCCACAAATTCTTCGGCTTGCGTCCGGCGTTGTTGGCAATGATCTTGTTCGCCGCATTCAAAATCGTCGATGTCGAACGGTAGTTCTGCTCGAGCAGAATCGTCGTCGCGTTCGGGTAATCCTTCTCGAAATCGAGAATGTTGCTGATGTCCGCGCCCCGCCAGCGGTAGATCGACTGGTCGCTGTCGCCGACGACGCAAATGCGCTTGTGCTTGTCCGCCAGCATCCGGGTCAGCATATATTGCGCGCGGTTCGTATCCTGATACTCGTCCACGTGGATATATTGGAACTTGTTTTGATAGAAATCGAGCACTTCCGGCACCTGCTTGAACAGTTCGATCGTCATCATGATCAAGTCGTCGAAGTCCAGCGAGTTGTTGAATTTCAGCTTCTTCTGATACAGCGTATACACTTTCGCCACAAGGCCGTCGAAGTAGTCGCCGATCTTCCGTTCGAACAGCTCCGGCGTGAGCAGTTCGTTCTTGGCGTTGCTGATCGCCGCCTGGATCGACTTCGGTTCGAATTTCTTCGAATCGATGTTCAACTCTTTCATACAATTCTTGATGACCGACAGCTGATCGCCAGAGTCGAGAATCGTAAAATTCGATGAAAAATCGAGCCGCGTAATGTCTCTGCGCAATATACGAACGCACATCGAGTGGAACGTCGACACCCAAATGTCCTGCCCCTGCGGGCCAACGAGCGCACTGACCCGCTCCTGCATCTCGCGAGCCGCCTTGTTCGTAAACGTAATGGCAAGAATGCTCCAGGGCGCCGCTTTGCGCGTCGCTATCAGATAAGCGATCCGATGCGTCAGCACGCGCGTCTTGCCGGAACCGGCTCCCGCCATGATCAGCAACGGCCCGTCCACCGCCTGGACCGCCCGCGCCTGCTGCGGATTGAGCTTCTCTATCGCTTTGAAAATATCTATAGGTTCGTTCATCGTTTACCTGCCCTTTCTACACGGATTCCTTGACCGCCTTCACAGTCGCCAGCGCCTGCTCCAAATCGTGGTAAACGGCGTTGCCGACTACGACGGTATGTGCGGACCGGGTCGCCTCGACCGCTTTCTCCGGACTATCCACCCCGCCGCCGTAAAACAGCCTTGCCGTGGCGAGCAGCCCGCGAACCCGCTTCACATCGTCCATATTGCCGAACATTCCGCTGTATTCCATATAAACGATCGGGCAGCGGAATAAACGATCCGCCATGCGTGCGTAAGCCTCCACGTCCTTCAAATCGAGCTCCGCCTCGGCATCGGTCACCCGCGCCGCTGTTGAATCGCCATTCAATATAATGTAGCCTTCGGTCACGATCTGCGACCAATCCATAATGGCGCCATATTCTCGCAGCGCCTGCCGCTGACGGCCGACGATCCATTCCGGATTGCGCGCATTCAGCACGATCGGAATCAGAAACAAGTCGAACCCGGGCACAATCGCCTCCTGCTCGGATACTTCGAGCACACACGGCACCTCGTAGCGGCGAATGCGGGCAAGCAAATCGACGGTGTTGTCGAACGTGACGCCCGACGAGCCCCCGACCATAACCGCATCGGTGCCGGACAGACATATCCGCTCGAGCGCTTCATCGGACAATTCACGGTCCGGGTCCAGCTTAAACACGTGTCTCCACTGCTCCAATTGCAAATGCAAAGCAAAAGCCTCCTGTCCTTCCATCTACAAGTAGTCTATGCTACCCTGCAGGACGTGTCAATGAAACGAATAGAGAATATACGTTCGTATATTTTACCAAATTGCTCCCAAAAAAGAAAGCAGACCGGCGCGCTTCCGCGGACCGTTCTGCTTCGTGTGAATCCGTCCCGTTATGAGACGGTTTTGAACTCGGTAATTCTCAATCGATCTCCCTCGATGAGGTATTCCGACTCGTGCTGCATGACCGACTTGGCCAAATCCTGCTGCACATTCGCCCCGCTGAGCGAGACCCGGTATTTGCTCGCGTCGGGCTGTGATTTCTTCAGCTCGTATTTCCCCCACTCGCTGCGCAGCCCGAGCATGGCCTTCGTGCTGTTCGCCTGATACGTTCCCAGACGATCGTCGCGCCGGTAGAAGTAGGCGAGCATCCGGTCGGCCATCTCCCGGTTATACACCTGCATGAGTGTGGTCCGCATCTCTTCCATCGCGTATTTGTCCATTTCGCCGGTAACCGGGGAGGACAGCACTTGATGCGTCCAATCGTCGATTTGCTTGATCCAGCCGATGATTTGCTCGTCGGACTGGGTCATTACGCTTTTATCCATTGAGGGCGGCGTAATTTGGCCGATCGTTTGCAGGAGACGCTCGCGCCCTACCGTCTTCTGCATCGTTTTCATATCGGCGGCATCGCCGGCGCTTTGCGACTGGCAACCGGCAAGCAGCGCCGCGGCGAGCGCTAAGGTCAGGATCGTTCTCATGGAATGAGGCCCCTTCCGTCATGGCGTTTTTTTCGTATTATGGGTCAAAAACGAAAAAGTATACTTTCCTGCGCCATGTGGAGCCTTTTTCCTGACGCGGGGCGAAGCTGGTGCGGAGCTGCCACCCCCAAAAAAGGAGGTTCCCGCGAATTTTTGCTATCTCATTCAGGCATTCCGTAGTTCCGGATTTAAAAAAGGGGAATCCATATGCAGAAACCGAAATTGTTCCGAAGAGGATCTGCTCCTGCTGGAATCGGACCATCAGGGACGGATGGATACGATGAATTATCTATTATAGCTTGGGTCCCCCGGCTTGTGCCGGGGGATTTTTCAGCCAGAAGGCTGCTCACCTTAAAATACGTATTTACTGGCGTTCGCTTGCTGCTGCGCGGATTGCGCTTTGTTCTGGATACCGTTCGAGCTTGATGACACGCTTGAGCTCGTCGCCGCGTCGGAGGAGCCGTTGAAGCCGTAACCGGTGGCGCTTTGGCCTTGGCGTCCTGTCGCCGAAGCGTTGTAGCCGGTCGAAGCGTAGCTTTGCTCCTGCTGGTTTTGGCTGCCGTATGCCTGTTGGTTCGAACCGTATTTGGCGCCGGCGCTCGCGTTCGTGTAGTCCTGCGACGCCTTGGTCGCGTAATAATCAGAGACGTCCGTGCCGGAAACGGAAGATTTCACATTGTTGTGTTCCGAGTCTTCTACCGAAGATGCGCCGTAGCCGTAACCCGTTTGAACGGACGAGCCGAAGCTCGAAGCTGCCGGCGATTGACTGTAGCCGGCCGATGACGTCTGGCTTTGGTTCTGTTGCCCGGAGACCGACGACGAGAGCATGCCGCCGTAATGTGACGAGCCTGCCGCATAGCCCGGCATCTGGGCGTACGATGGCTGCGAGGGTTGGAACGATGGCTGTTGTTGTCCGAATGGCTGCTGATAAGCGCCGCCGGCGAAAGAGCCGTACACCGCCTGCTGCACAATCGCCTGCAGTTTCTCGGCTTTCTGAATTTGCTGCGAAAGCTCCTGCTGCACTTCCTGCTGCGTGGCCATCTTGATCGAGCCGTAACCGCCCAACTGCGACAGCACGTCAAAGAGCTCCGCCTGGTCTTGCAGCGTCTTTTGCGATAGGCTTGCGAACATTTGGCGAATCGCCGGATGCGTCGCTTCAAGCGCCGCCGTCGTATACTCGCGCGCCGTACGTTTCAATTCGGATAAAACGAGATTGGCGACATCCTGTTCATTCAAGTGCAGGTGAAGCGCTTGGGCTTGCCCCGCCTGCGTGTTGATCATTTGATTTTGCTGGTACATGCTTTGCCGGACCTCCTATGTATGCCTTAATGGGACATTTGTGTATGCTGCTGCAGCGTTCTTAACAATTGGTCGGTGTTTTGCAGACGATCCTGCGCGATTTGCGCCAGCTTTTGCTTGAGCTGTTGGTTTTGGCTCTCCGCTACGCCTTGTACGGCGATTTTGGCGAGCAGCTCTTCGTTTTTCAGGCAATCGGAGATGTAGGACAGCTCCTTGGAGCTTACCGAGTTGACGGATAGTTGTTGGTTATACATGGATGGGTCCTCCTTTCCTCAGTTGACCAGGATAAACGGCTTTGCCACCCTTGTGCTGCAAGGACTGGCGCGTTTTGTTACGGTTGATGCAAACAAACTATACCTTCTAAATCAACCAAGATTAGGATGTCCGGCCAGTGGGAAATTATGTATCGGGGGAATAAAAAAATCACCCCTCCCTCCGGGAACGGAACCATCGCGTCCGCTTGGAGAAAAGGATGAGGGTTCAACCACCTTAATCGTTAGGCCGTCTTCTTGATTACAAGGAGGAGAGAAGAAGCCGAACGAATGGCCACCCGCTCAATACATTTGCTCCCTTGGCCATTCATTTCCTTGAGGAGACGCTTCGATCGAGGGCAAACCCATTTCCTCCAGAGCAATGTTCAAGTAATCGGTCTTGGCACGAATAGGGTAAAGCTCCGGCGCCATTCCCGGAAAGCGTTCCTCCAACCTCTGCAGCGTGTTCAGATCTCGCGGGTAAACCGCTGCATCCCAGCGGACGTTCGAGAGCACCCGCCAAGCGACGGTTTGAGGGATTCCGGTCGATGCCTGCACCCGCTTGGCGGCGCTTGCAGGCTCGCTGCGCATCAGCTGGTGCACCCGAACGTGAGCCTTCAAATAAGCGATAACGATAGCCTCGTTGTTGGCCGCCCATCGCTCGCCCGCCACCAGGCCGGTCAAGTAGTCCTCATACATGCCTTCCTCAAAAAGTACCGTGCCCGCGCCCCAGTGCCGCAGCAGGCTCAAGTACGGCTCCCACATTGCGCTGGCGCCGACGCGTCTATCGACGATGTCTGTCAGGCTTTCGCTCATTGACCGGTGGATGACGTTAGGATGCTCTTGTTCCGCTGCGCCGATCGAGGTAAGAAGCCGATTCAGGCGCATGCCCGCGCTGGAATTGGCAACGGTCGAGATGGTCACGTTCGCAAGATCATCCGGCTTTCTTATGATGCTGTTTGACGGAACGACGACCGATATGCCTTTGCCATTCCGGGTTTTTCCGTCAAAGGCGAGCAGTACGGGTTGAAAATTCGGCAGCAGTTTCCCCAGTGAGCTGCAGATGCGTATCGGGTAATCGCCGAGCGAGGCAATTTGGATCAAGCCCGAAATAAGGCCTTCCACCAGTTCCAGGCCGTTCTCCGCATTATGCCACAAGACCTTAATAGGACGATGCGGAAATTGTTTGCGCAGCTCCTCTTCGAAGAACCCAAGCTCCTTCATAATTAGCGGGCTCCACATATGCGCCGTTCCGCTCTGATACCCGATGGAGACGGTCAGGCTCTCGGCAGGCGCGCTTTCCGGCCGGTCCGCCGCAGCCCCGCATACGGAGTGGGATTTAATCCACATCTGCAGTTCGTCGGGATCAAAGAACACTTCTTTGCCAATCTTGATGGTCGGCAGCTGCTTGCTTCGGCGCCAGCGGTCTATCGTAGCGCGGCTAATACCGAATACGCTCATCGCCTCTTGTAAAGTAATCAGCCTGAAGCCTTTATCCTTGGGAAACAACAAGAACGCCCCCTTTTCCGTGAAATCCGATAATACAAATTGGAATAATTTTATTTTAACGAATGACCTCCCTTGCATCAAGATGAGTAAAATTTCCATTTAATGGATTTGTTGCTCATTGATCGTCTATTGCTGCTCAATGTTCATCCCCTTATTGACTCCCTCAATCGGGGGATGCTATCATTCGGGTTGTGTAATACAAAGTAAACCACTAGGAATTAATTCGATGTCAACTGGTTAACCAGAGACACTGCGCCTTTCTCCAAAGGATCGCTGTGTCTTATTTGCATTGAGGGAGGAGAATAGGTTATGCAGACAAGGGAATATACGACCGATGTGTTGATTGTCGGCGGCGGCACGGCGGGAACGATGGCCGCCATTAAGGCGAAGCAGGCGAATCCTGACGTACAGGTGCTTGTTCTCGACAAAGCCGATATCCGGCGGAGCGGAGCAATCAGTATGGGTATGGACGGGTTGAACAACGCCGTCATTCCGGGGAAAGCCACGCCCGAGGAATATACGCGGGAAATTACCGACTCGAACGACGGCATTATCGATCAACGGGCCGTTTACCGACAAGCGTCCGAATGTTACGACATCGTAAAGGAGCTCGATTCGTGGGGGGTCGATTTCGAGAAGGATGCCGAGGGCAATTATGAGGTTTACCGTGTGCACCGGAAAGGGCGTTATGTTCTGCCGATGCCGAAAGCGAGCGACTTAAAGCTGATTCTCGCCAAAAAGGTAAAGCAGATGCGCTGCAAAGTCGTCAACCGCGTCATGGCGACAAGACTGCTGACGCAGGGTAACCGCGTAGTCGGCGCACTTGGCGTAGACGTAACGACCGGCGAGCTCGTGGTCGTACACGCGAAGGCCGTCGTCCTGACGGCCGGTGCGGCGGGACGTATGGGTCTTACCGATTCGGGCTACCTGTACAGCACCTACGAGAACCCGACGAACTCCGGCGAAGGATTCGCGATGGCTTATCATGCCGGAGCTGAGCTGACCGGAATCGAGTGCTATCAGATCAATCCGACGATGAAAGATTATAACGGCCCCGCCTGTGCCTATGTGGCCGGTCCGTTTGGCGGCTATACCGCCAATGTGAATGGCGAGCGGGTAACGGGCTGCGATTATTGGAGCGGCGAGCTGATCATGAATATGTGGAAGCTGGCCAATAAAGGCGAATGGCCGTTGTTCCTCAAGCTGACGCACCTGGACGACGAGACGATCTCCAAGATTGAATCGATCCTGCACCACAACGAGCGGCCGAGCCGCGACCGCTTCCATGCCGGACGGGGCAAAGACTACAGGACGGATATGGTGGAGCTGCATTTCTCCGAAGTAGGGCTCTGCAGCGGTCACAGCGCTTCCGGCGTTCTCGTCAATCACGAAGCGGAAACGTCGATGGAAGGACTGTATGCGGCGGGAGATATGGCGTCGGTTCCCCATCAATATTTGCTCGGTGCGCTGACCTTCGGCAAAGTCGCCGGTACGAACGCTTCGAACTATGCTGCACAGACGGAGCGGCTTGGCGCGGATCCGTCGCAAATCGAGGCGGAAAGAGCGCGGATCGAAAGGCTGCGCGCGAACCCGAACGGTGTTCCGCATCAGCAGGTGGAGTACAAGATCCGCCGTATCGTCACCCAATATTTGATGCCGCCCAAGACCACGACGAAGATGGAAATCGCCCTGGAGAAAATCGAGCACTTCCGCCGCGTCGACCTGGAGCTGCTCGGCGCGAACGATCCGCACGAGCTCGGAAGAGCGCTTGAAATTCACAGCATCGTCGACTGCGCCGAGCTTATGGCGAAAGCGTCGTTGTTCCGCAAGGAAAGCCGCTGGGGCTTTTACCACTATTATCTCGATTATCCGGAGCGCGACGATGCCAACTGGCTGAAGCGAGTCATTGTGAAGAAAGGCGCTGACGGCGAAACGCAGCTGACCACGCGTGATCTGCCGCCGTATATATTCGAGCCCCAACGACCATCATCCGAAGAAGGAGTGAGTAAACATGAGCAATCGGTCAGCTAATTTCGTTTCGCAACGGGTGGAAGCAAGCGTCATCATCGACCGGGATAAGTGCATCGGCTGTGATATCTGCGTTCAGGTATGCCCGATGGGCATTCTCGCACTGGACAAAGACGGAAAAGCGTATATGAAATACGACGAATGCTGGTACTGCACCCCATGCCAAACCGACTGCCCGGTTGATGCGGTGCGCGTGAATATCCCCTATTTGGTCCGATAAACCCATCGGTCAAACGACATCATCTCATTAATTATGATTTCTACTAGGAAGGCGGGGAATCCCCATGTCGAATCGTATCCGAACTGTAAGCTTACTCTTGGTCCTGGTCCTAACGTCCGTTCTGCTGCAAGCTTGCGGAGCATCCGGCAGCACGTCCGAGACCGCCTCTTCCTCCCCTGCGGGATCTTCCGCCGCACAGGCGGAAGAGGCAACTGTGACGATCGGGTATCAATCTCCTACGGCACAGACGTGGGGAGCACTCATTATAAAGAACAAAAAACTGTTTGAAAAACACTTGAAGGAGGTCGCGCCGGACAGCCGTGTGAAGGTGGAATGGTTCGACGCGCCTGCCGGTTCGGTCTTGAACAACAACATGAACGGCGGGAAAATCCAGATTTCTTTCCTCGGCGACATGCCTTCTCTGCTGAACGGGGTTCTCGGTATTACGCAGCCGAACTACCATTCCGTCTTCCTCGCATTCGACGGTAAAGGCGTTCAAGGCCGCAACCAGGCCATTCTCGTGCCCAAGGGCAGCGACATCAAGGCAATCGCTGATTTGAAGGGCAAGACCATATCGACCCCGATCGGAAGCAGTGCGCACCGTATGCTGCTCGATTCGCTCCGCAAGGAAGGCTTGGTCGATCAAGTGACGGTCGTCGATCAATCGGTAACCGTCGGGATGCAAAGCATCGAACAGAACAAAATTGCGGCTCACTCCACATGGGAACCCTACCCTACCCTCATGCAGCAAAAAGGGATCGGCACCGTGCTGCAGTTCGGCGAAGCGACGCAAATCGATTACTTGGCCGGTGTCGTCGCCAACCTGGACTGGGCAAAGGCGAACAAAGCTTATGTCATCGCCTTTCTAAGGGCGCTGAACGAGGCTCATGAGTTTGCGCGGAATAACCCGGAGGAGACGGCTAAAATTTTTGAGGAAGAAAGCAAGTTCCCGCATGAGGTGTGCGTCAAAATGGTGCAAAACATCCGTTTCAATGCGGCCGTCTACAAGAAAGACTTGAACACGCTGAATGGAAGCATCGAGTTTCTGTCAAGCATCGGAAAGCTGCAGAAGAAGCTGGATCTAAACGCTTTCGTCGACGATTCGTATTTAAGGGAAGCGATCCAATCGACCGGTGGAACGTATTTGACCGACGCTGAGCTGCAGGGAGACTGGATTCAAGGGAAGGTTTACTAAAATGAGACAAACCAGGCTGCAAGTCCCTGGGCTGCTGCTTCGAGCCGTTTCGGTAGCCGCCTTCGTTTTGCTCTGGAAATGGGCCGTGGATGTCAACATCCACTGGCCGCTCCAGTTCGGCAACCTGCCGGACCCTATCGATATCCTGGCGGAATGGTATCGTAATTTGTTTACCCCCCAATATCGGCAGGACATAGCGATCAGTACATCCCGCGTGCTGACGGGCATCGCTCTCGGCTTCACGACGGCGGTGCCTCTTGGCTTATGGATCGGCCTCAAACGGACTGCGAACCATACGCTGTACACCAACCTGGAGCTGTTCCGGCCGATTCCGCTCATTGCTTATTTGCCGGTCGCGATGCTATTATTCCGCACGATCGAAAGCAGCATTATTTTTATTACCTTCATCGGTGCTTTCTTTCCCATCCTGATCAGCTCGCGGGATGCAGCGAGGCGTGTTTCCCCGGCACTGGTGCAAGCCGCCCGCTGCCTGGGCTGCGGTCCGGTCCGGGCCGTCTGGAGCGTATATTTGCCTGCGATGGCACCTGAAATATTCACGGGCTTGTCTGTCGGCATCGGGGCGTCATGGATGGGGGTCATTACAGGGGAAATGATGTCCGGTCAGACGGGCATTGGCTATTCCACCTGGCAGGCGTATCACCTGCTCGATTACAAGGAGTCGATTATCGGCATGTTTACGATCGGGGCGCTCGGTTATTTATCGTCGGCGTTCGTGCGGACGGTTGAACGGTTTCTTATTCGCTGGCAGTAAGGTATGGAAGGATGCAAGACTTCAGTTATCAAACTAAAAGATCGGGGTGATGGCCCTTGTTTGTCGAATTAAAGCAGGTGTTTAAAGAATACGGGGCAGGGACGAGCCAGTCGGTGCATGCGCTGCAGGATATTCAGTTATCGATAGCCAAATCGGAGTTTGTTTGTTTGCTCGGTCCGTCGGGATGCGGCAAAAGTACGCTGCTGAAACTAATCTCCGGTATTGAGGAACCGACCGGAGGCGAGATCCAAATCGACGGCTCGCCGGTGAAAGGGCCTTCGACCGAGCGCGGCTTTATTTTTCAGGATTACGCGCTCTTTCCGTGGCTCACCGTTCGCGGCAACATCCGGTTCGGCATGGCGATGAAACGTATTCCGCGCCGTCGTCAGCGGGAGCTCCTTGATCAATATTTAATGAGGTTCGGACTTGCCGATTCCGCTCATTTATACCCGAAGCAGCTCTCCGGCGGCATGCGCCAACGGGTAGCCATCGCCCGCGCGTTATGCCTGAACCCGCAAATCCTGCTCATGGATGAGCCTTTCGCTGCACTGGACGCGATCCTGAGGCAAAAAATGCAGGAAGAAGTCGTCCGGATCTGGGAGCGAGAAAACATCACCTTCGTGCTGGTCACGCACGATGTGGAGGAAGCGATCTACATGGCGGACCGTATCGTCGTCATGTCTCCCAGACCCGGACGGATCAAAGAAACGGTCACCGTCAATTTGCCGCGTCCGCGCAGACGGACCGACGCGAGGTTCGTGGAACTGCGCGCCCGGCTGCTGGACTTATTGGAAGACGAGAAGATCAGATCGTACCCGCATGCGGTTTCTCAAACGCTCTTGCAGCAAACGGCGACGGAGTAAGCCTTCCGGGCCGGGAGCCGAGCTACTTAAGCCAGATCCCTGACTTGGCTAAGGTCGGGGATTTTTTGCCGTCCCGGCTTCAGTTTTTCCCGGCTCATCCAGCTCTGGCCCCAAGACGGTGCAGCACCGGTTCAAATGCGGGTATAGCCGTAGTACCGAGACGAGAGTTACCGGCGTTAACCGCGGTGCATGAACCGGGGGCGTCCCCCACAGCATGAGCCCATTTGAGTTCGCCGTCGATACAGCAAAGGCCGGCAAGCATACCCTGAGGTATCCTTGCCGGCCTTGTACCCTTGGCCTATTGGTGAGCAAGCAATGGCGGATAGCTTTCCTTCGGGCGGGGACTTCGCCGCGAATGCGCCGGAGCTGCGCTTGCAGCCCGCCCGCCGCCTCCTTACGGCGCTGCCTTCGCCTTGTCGGCCAGCTCCTGCACGGCTGCCGTCGGTACGGCAAACGCCCATTCACCGCCCTGCTGCGAGATCCACACGACGTCCCCCGCGGCCTTGCCCGCGTACGCGACGGTCGTCTCCGCGCCTGCGGCTTCGCCGGCGACCTTCAGCTCGATCCGCAGGTCCGGCTGATCAAGCCCCTGCACCTCGGATGCGCGCTTCGCCTGCTGCTCCGTGACCAAAGACGCCGCCCGGTCCAAGAACCCGGTCGCATCCGTACCGGTCAACTCGCGTTCGCCGAGCTTCCACTTGGATTCGAACGACGACTTGTCAGGCTCCGTCTTCGTTAACGTCCAAGCCGCGCCCTTCCAGTCCACGGTCAACGCGCGTACCTTCTCGTACTCGACCTTCACAGCCCGCTTCTCCATAAAATCGACCGGCTGCTTCGCCAGCGACTTCACGGTCAACTCGGCGAGCTGGAACACCTCCGGCGCATCGCCGAGCTTCGCATAATACGAGCCGCCGACCGGGACGAGGTCGCCGACGGCCAGCGTCCGTTCCCCGCCGTCCACCAGCTTCACGGTGAACATCTGCTTCGGCGCGGCCAAGCCGAACTGCTCCAGTTCGGCTGCCGCAGCGGTCACGACCTTATCCTTTTTCACCGAAACGAACGTATCCACCCATGCGTCCGCCGAGCTGCTGTCCAGAGGAAGCGCGGTCGGCTTCGTCATCGTCCATCCGCCGTCCTTACGCTCCAGTACCGTTTCCGTATCGCCGTTCTTAACTGTATAGCTTGCCACTTCTTCCTTCTTCACCGTTACAAGGGCAGGCGCCTCTTGCGTTTTCTCTTTAAAAAAATCTTGACTCGACGCATACCAGAATCCCCCGATGCACAGTACCACCAACACGATCGTCGGGATCAATCGTCTCATCCTTTTCTCCTCCTCCACCAAATGAAGCCGCCGATCAGGAGGAACAACAGCGGGAAGACTACGACGGTACCCAGGAAAATCATGTTCGCCTGCTCGCCCGTCACGAGCGCTGTCGACAAGTTGTCGCCTTCCCGCGGCCGGATCGTCACTTGATCCTTCTGCTCCTGCAGCCAACCGACGCTGTTCAGCGCGAAGTCCCGGTTGCCCTGCTGCTGGATGTATCGATCGACGAGGAATGTCGAACCGCCGAGCACGACCGCCTTCGGCTTCTTCTCCTTATTCTCCACGACAAAGCCGAGCTCGAGCGGTCCCGCCACGTCGGCTGCGTCCTTCTTGCT
>NZ_BCPS01000026.1:0-49966 GCF_016586185.1 Paenibacillus sp. EPM92 | reverse complement strand
GTGCCTTGGCCCGCGAGCGCCTTCAAGTCGGTCTCGCCGTAGGCCTTATCCGTCGTAGACAAAATGGCCGTCGCCGGATAATCCGCATTCGGCTGGTCGACCTTCAACGACACCGCCAGCGTCATGACTGTCAGCAGGTTATATTCCTGCAGCTTCCGCGTAATTTCATGGCCGCTGTACTCCGGCACGATGCTAAGCGGATCGTACATGGCGCTTTGCTTCGGCTCGATCGCAACCGCATGCTGGTCCTTGATGCCGTAGGCGGACATAAGCGCGTCGATATTTTTCCATTTCGAAGACATGTCCGGGTTAAAGCCAAGCGCAAGGTACAGCTTGCCCTTGCCGTCCATATAGGCCTTGACGAGCTCCGCTTCCTTGTCGCTCAGGTCGGTTTCCGGACCGACAATGACGAGCATCTCGGCGTCGTCCGGAATTTTGCCTTCGCGCAGCAGGTTGAGCTCTTTCACCTCGTAGTTCGCGCTTTCCAGACCCGAACGCCAGAGCGTCATCTGCGTCAGCGGAATTTCATTATGCCCGCTCAGGAAATACAGCTTCCGCTTCTCCTTAACGTTAAAATTCACCAGCGCCTGCGTCAGCTTCTCCTCGCCGCTGAAGCTGTAGCCGTTCGGATTTTGTTGGCTCGGCAGGAACATGTCGTAGAACGGCAGCGTCTTCTTCTGCTCCCCGCTCTGCACCACGAGCGTCCCGGCCGGGTCGACTTCGTACTGCTTCGCGACCGCAGGGTTCGCGACGGCATCGTATTCTTCGAACGTAATCCTGCCGCTGCGCTTCTTGTACTCCTCCACAAGCTCCACCACTTCGCGCTTCATATACGGATTCGTCTCCGTCGTCGTAAACGACAAGATCCGGATATCCTTATCCAGGGCGCTGAGCGTTTGCTTCGTTTGATCGGATAACGTAAATTTATTGTTTTGCGTCAAATCGACCTGCATGTTTTTGGCGGAATTCAAGAAGATCGTCAGCACGATAAAAATGCCGATAACCGCCAGCGACAATACAGTCGCATTCGTTCCGCGGATCCATTTATTCACTTCGCATCTTCCCCCTTCCCGGTTTATCTCCAGCGCTTGCGTTCCAGCACTTGGATGCTAAGCACCAGAAACACCAGAATGAACGTCACGTAGAACAGCACGTCGGCGAAATCGAGCACACCCTTCTGCAGGTCGGCGGCCCGGCTGACGATGGAGAACATGCCGAGAAAATCTTTGACTTTCCCGCCTACCGTATCCCCGAGCCACTCGATCGTCCAGAACACGAGCAGGATGGCGAATGCCGCGATACCCGACACCATCTGGTGCGCCGAGAGTGAAGAGGCGAACAAGCCGACCGCCATCATCGCCGCTCCGACCAGGAACATGGCCAAATACGACAGCCACAGCACCGGCTGATCGAGCGGGCCGTAGGCGCTTAAGATAAGCGGATACAGCAAGCTGCCCGCCACCAGCATCAGCAGCACGGTCAGCGCCGACGCATACTTGCCGACGACGATCTCGGTTATGCTGACCGGCGAGGTGAGCAGCAGCTCGTCGGTGCCCTGCCGCAGCTCATCGGAGACGAGCCGCATCGTCAGCAGCGGGATGATGAACAGAAACACGAACGTCACATTGCCGAACACCGGCCGCACGTCGACCACATAGGGCGGGTACAAGAAATTGGCGCTGAAGAAATACCCCGCGATCACGAAAAAGAAAGCGAACGCCGCATACGCGATCGGCGAATAAAAGTACATTTGCAGCTCTTTGCGGGTCATGGCCATCGTTCTACGCACGGGCGTTCACCTCCTTCTCTTCGGATTCGGCTTCGGCGACTTCGAAGGAATTGGAATCGGAGCCGGCATCAGCATCGTCCAGCTTCTCATCGGTCGTCAGCTTCAGGAAGATGTCCTCCAGGCTGAGGCTCTCCTTCTTCATCGCCAGGATCGGCAGTCTCCGCTCAGCCATCCGGTAGAAGATCGCTTCGCGAATGTCCTCCCGGTCGCTCGCCGCGACAACGGCCTTCACCGTTCCCGACTCAGACCCGGACCCGTCCGCTAAAGACGTCGAACCTTCAGCCGTCGCTTCTTCCCCGGCAGCCGCTTCGCCTGCCCGCTCCTCAAGCGGCGCCGCTATGGCCGGCTGCGATTCGGCCTCGGATGTCAGCTCACGCACCGAGGATACGCCCGGCGTTGCGCGAAGCTCGGCCAGCACCGTCTCGCGCGGACCTTTCACTTCCAGCGACACCTCGAACGTATCGTTCAGCGAGTTCGCCAATTGATCCGGCTGTCCGTCGAGCACGATGCGTCCCTGATGCAGAATGAGCACCCGGTTGCAGAGCGCGTTGATTTCCGGCAAAATGTGCGTGCTCAGCAGCACGGTATGATTTTCCCCGAGCTCGCGGATAAGCTGGCGGATTTCAATAATCTGCTTCGGGTCGAGGCCCGAGGTCGGTTCGTCCAGCACAAGCAGATCCGGTCCGTGCAGAATGGCCTGCGCAAGCCCGATCCGCTGCTTGTAGCCCTTGGACAGGCTGCGAATGATTTGCCGCTCCCGGCCCTGCAGGCCGAGGCGCCCGATCACCTCGCTGATCCGCTGCTTCTGCTCCCGTACGGGAATATCCCGTAGGTCGGCGATGAATTTCAAATACGACAGCACGGACATTTCCGGGTAAAGCGGCGGCGTCTCCGGCAAATAACCGATTTTTTGCCGCGCCTTTTTCGGATGATCCGCCATGGACAATCCGTCAATCGCAATCGATCCGCGCGAAGGGTTCAAGTAGCCGGTGATCATGCGCATCGTTGTCGTTTTGCCCGCACCGTTGGGTCCCAGGAACCCCACGATCTCGCCCCGGCTCATCGAGAAATCGATGTCACGGACGCCCCTTTGATTCTCATACAACTTGCTGACCTGTTTGACCTCAAGCACGTCAAAACCTCCCATCGTTAAAACCTATCCTTCATATGCCCTTTACCTACAGCCATTTCCAACTTAAGGCCGGTCTAACCACAAGCAACAGGATAAGGGCGGAACAATAATGCCAGCTTAACCAAAGCTGAAAATTTGCTTAAAAAAATGTGTCTAACTTGTGAACTTTCGGCACTCGTCGCAGAGCTCGAAGCCATTTGGTATAATGGAAGCTACATCCAATCCCTTGCAAGGAGGAACTGCATGGTCATCGCTATCCTCATCCTGCTGTTCGGCATTCTCGTCTTTGTCAGTATCGCCCTGTTGAATCGCGGGCAAACGCAGCGCCGACGCCATCGCGGCGGTACGTCAGGACCCGGCCGTCAGCCGTTGTACGAAGACGGTCCTTTGCCCGAAGCGCTCGGTATCCAGCCGGATCTTCCGCTGAGCCCGGCCGTGGAAAGGCTCGAACAGGCGCTTGCCGGGGATTTCCCGGCGATGCTCCGAGAACGTGTGCAGCGAAAGCACCCGCAAATGACGACGTCCGAATTCAACTGGAAGTTCCTTGAATTAAAACGATATTTTCTGATGACGGCGATATTAAAGGACGTACCGATGTTCAGCGAGGCCGTCGACGACATTTGGCACGAAATGCTGATGTTTACCCGCGAATACCATCGATTCAGCGAAGCTTTCGTCGGCTCCGTCATCCATCACGCACCGCACAGCGGCGGAGAACCGGATCCCGGGGGACGGGCATGGTTCGACTGGGTATACGCGAATCTGTTCATCCCGACTCCGTACTCCTCACGGATTTGGACGCCGTTCTTCCGGTATCCGCTCGACCGCGGGCGCCTGGAGGAACTGCGGGTAGCGGACGAGGCCGAGCTCGCTGACCGCCTGTTCAACCGCAAGGCTGCTGAACGTTATCCCGAGATCGGGGAGACGATCGCCCGCTTGATCCGCAAAGCCACGGAGCAAGCGGCGGACGCCGAGACCGGCGCCGTCTACTCCGCCGAGAAACCCGCGCACGATTCCGCAAGCTACATGCCGTATTTGGCCGGGGCGCTCATCGTATACTCGGCGGCGGATCTCGGCGATTTCGACGATTTGATGGCGCAGCACTACGCTGAGGAGGAGGCGCGCCGCCGGGAACAGGAGCATGCAGCCTCGAGCTCCTCCGGATGCGGCAGCAGCGGCGGCTCCGGCTCATGGAATGACGACCGCGGCGGCGGCGGGAGCGATGACGGGGGCTCCTCGTCCGGCGGTTCGTCTTCCGGCTGCTCCTCATCCAGCTGTTCATCCGGATGCGGCGGAGGCGGCGACTAATAAAAATAGCGGAACTCTGGTGCGCCATTGCCCTTCTCCCGACCCGTGAGGGTTGATCTCGAGGCAAATCCAGCATCATTGTTCCGCTATTTTCGCTATTTTATGGAAGAGCCCGGAAACGGGCCGAATGTGGCACTATCATTCCGTTATTGCAGCTGGGCAGAAGCTATTCCCTTGTCGGCAGCTCGAAATACCCGTCCATTCGCTGTCATCCGCTTTACACCATCCGCGGCTTCCTTCTTGGCGCCCGCCCCCGCCGGCTTACTTCACCAGCTGTCCGCGCGTCACGCCGAGCTGGTTCGTCGATTTGAGCGTCTTCCAAACGGTCGTTCCCGTAATCTCGCCCCGCAGCGCCCGTTCGTACAAACCGATCACTTCGCGCACCTTCTCCGGCGTTTCTTCAAGAAACTCCGCGCGGTACCGGCCTACGCCGAGCTCCATGAAATTCGCCAGGTATTCCGCGCCCGATTGGTCGATCGCGTTGTACACGGTGTTGCGGCATCCTTCGTCCACACGCACCGGATGCGAGAAGCCGACGCGGTCCTTCAGCGAAGCGCGATGCTCCTCGCAAGGGCGGCCGCAGTTCGTGTAGTCCGTACCGGGACTCATGAACGTACAGTACACGCAATGCTCCGTGTGGAACATCGGCATGTGCTGATGAATGACAATCTCGAGCCGCGACGTCTCGCTGCGGCGCAGCAGATCGACCATCTGTTGGATGTTCAGGTCGTAAGACGGCGTCACGCGCGAAAGCCCGGCATCCAAGAACAGCGACACCGCCTTATGGTTGGCCACGTTCAAAGAAAAGTCGCCGATCAGTTCCGGCTGCGGCTCGTTCGGATGCTCCGCCAAATACCGCATAAACCAGTAAACCGCCCCCGTGTTGCGCACAAGCACCGCATCCGGTCCGAGGTTCAAAATATTTTTGAAATAGCCCGTCTCTCCGGGCATATGAATGCGCGGCGTCGCAAGCGCAATCCGCTTGCCCGCCCGGCGGCAAGCTTCCACAGCCGCCGGGAACTGCTTGATGAATTCAAAGTCGGCGTAGATCAGATCGACGTTCGTCTCAACGGCCGCCTCCACCTGCGGCAGGCTGCGGCACAGCGCCGTCAGCCGCGCCTGCGCCTTCCCGCCCTGCGGCGTTGCCGGCTTCGCCGGCGCCGCAGGCGTATCGCTATAAACGTCCACCGACCGCTTCACATAAGCGCGCGGGCGCTCCCGCTCGGCGAGCAGCAGCTCCGCCGCTTGGCGGCGCATCTGATTCAGCTCGCGCATCGGCAAGATTAAGTCGCCGTTCAAGTGGACGTCGACCGACTCCAAAGCGAACACCGTACCGCCAAGACGCCCGAACTGCTCTTCGAACAGCGCGGCGTCCATCGGCCGCTTCTCGGCCGGGACGAGCGGAAGCTCGGACTCGACGGTTACCGTGTGCCCGGCGGCCGTGTCCGTCCATACGCTGCGCAGCGGCTGTCCGGCCGCGCCGGTCACCTTCACGCGCACCGGAAAGACGCGGTACGGCTTGTCCGTTTCGTACGTCTGGCGCAGCCGCTTGTCCAGATGCGGATCGTTCGTTTTCCAGATCCGGTCGCCCACATGCACCCGGCTCAAGTCAACATCATTGCGCCCCGGAATAATCTCGATCACGCCGCCCGGCGCCTCGCCCTCGAACTTCGCGCCCTTGCGCCGCAGGTCGTAGACCCGGCCGCCCTCTTCCTTCTTGGTCGGGTCGCCCGCGTCGAACACGATGCCGTCGCCCCGCTTCAACGGCGCCTCAAGCTCGCACACCACGCCGTCGCGGAGAATCTGCTTGACGCGGCCCAAGTAAACGCCCCGGCTTTTCGGATACGTGCCTTCGACAAGCTGTTTATTGTTCGTGCCTTTGAGGAAGCCGTACGTAAAGCCGCGGGAGAAGCTTTGCTCCAGCTCGCGAAGCTCTTCCTTCGTCGGCTGCGGGTTCTCGCCGTCGAAATAACGGTCGATCGCGCGGCGATACTTGCCGACGACGTTCGCCACGTACTCCGGGCTTTTCAGCCGGCCTTCGATCTTGAACGATTTCACGCCCGCCTCGATCAATTCCGGGATCAGCTCAATGGCTGCCAAGTCCTTGGGCGACAGCAGGTACGCCACATCGCCCATCGGTTTCGGCTGCCCGTCTACCATTAAATCGTACGGCAGTCGACAGGCCTGGGCACATTCGCCGCGGTTCGCAGAGCGCCCGCCCCACATTTCGGAAGTCAAGCACTGTCCCGAATACGAGACGCATAACGCTCCGTGCACGAACACTTCCATCGGCAGCTTCGCCTGCTCCCCGATCTGCCGGATTTGCTTCAAATTATTTTCACGCCCGAGCACCACAATCTCCATATTGTACGGCTTCGTAAACTCCACCGCTTCGGGCGACGTAATCGTCATTTGGGTCGAGCCGTGAATCGGGAAGTCCGGAGAGATCTCCCGAATCAACCGCACCAGCCCCAAATCCTGCACGATAACCGCATCGACGCCTGCATCGATACAAGCTTCGATCAGCAGCCGCGCATCATCCAATTCCTCTTCGAACACCAGAATGTTAAACGTCAAATACCCCTTGACCCCGTATCGGTGCAAGAACGACATAATGTCCGGAAGCTCGTCCGTATAAAAATTGTTCGCCCGAGCCCGCGCGTTAAACTTCTCCACCCCGAAAAAGACGGCGTCCGCTCCGTTCGCCACCGCCGCCCGCATGCAATCCCAATCCCCCGCCGGAGCGAGCAGCTCGATATCCGTTTTACGTATGTCCCGCATGATAAAATCCCTACCTCCAAGCCGTACAGCCAGTTTATATTCAGCTACCGGTCATCGCTTTTTTCTCTAGTGTACCAGAAAGCGGCCCGGCAAACCATTCGGCGCCCCTGCGGCTCATTGATCCGAAAGGATCAAATTTTAATCAATTCATGCTCGAACTTAAAGGAAAGATGTCAAAACATGACGAATTACATACAGGAGCAGCACTGCCCATCCCCCGCTTCACCTATCGCAGCGGCGGAAATCCCGCGCCCCTTCTAACCGGGAGGGAACCCATTTATTACCAGTTATGATGGGCAAAAGATTCCTGTATAGTAAAAGCAAGTTTAAAATGGTGGAGGACCGCCAATCATGTTCAAAGACTTTATTGCGAACGCGTCGATACTCGTCGCTTCCTTTTTTATTATAGGACAATGGTTCAAAGAACGACCGCTCCACGTGGACTCTCCCTGGCCGACAAAAGTGTTCGCGGGGATCTGCTTCGGGCTGCTGGGCGTTCTGCTGATGATTTTCAGCATTCACGTGGAATCGGACGTCATCGCCGATCTGCGGCATATCCCTATGGTCATCGCCGCCCTGCAGGGCGGGCCGATTCCGGCCATCATCGCAGGCGTATTCATCCTTTGCGGACGCATCGGCTTGTTCGGCGCCTCTTTCGCCGCCTTCACGTCGGGTGGCATGATGCTTCTGATCTCCGTCGTATGCGGCTTCCTGGCAGGACGCAAAGGACTTACCCTGCTGCGTTTCTTCGGGTTGAACGTCTTCGCGATGACTGGCATCTCCATCATCATTCTGATTAACTTGAATCAGGCCGGCAATCTGAGTAAAGCGCCTCTGGTTCTGACGAATCAATGGCTCGTCTCCACGGGCGTCGGACTGCTGTCGGTATACATTTTTCTAAATATCATCCGTTCTCATGCCTCCATTCGGAAGCTGCAGGAAAGCGAGGAGCGATACCGGCACCTCATCGCTTCGTCACCGGACGCTACGCTGGCGATATCCGGCCGCAACATCGTGTTCATCAACGATAAAGGCTTGAAGCTGCTTCATGCCGCGTCTCCGAAAGATATTTTAAACCGTCCGATTGTCGACTTCATCCATCCGTCGCTCTTGGAGAAAGCCTACCGGGACTGGCAATCCATAAAGGCAGGAACGCTGAAATCGGACTTGATCGAGCAGCGGTTTTTGCGTTTGGACGGAACGACGGTCGAAGTCGAGCTGTCCGTCTCTCCGATTGTTTATCAAGAAGAAGGCGCCTATTTGATTACCATTCGGGACATCACCGCCCGTAAAAATACCGAGAAAAAGCTGCAGGACGCGCTGGGGAAGCTGCAAAAGCTGTCCGACCTCGACGGCTTGACCGGCATTCCGAACCGCCGCAAGCTGGACGAGTATTTGCTGCAAGCTTGGAACGAAGGAGCGGCCGGCGAATCGACGCTGGCTTTCTTTTTATTCGACGTCGATTATTTCAAGTACTATAACGATCACTACGGGCATCTGGGAGGAGACGAGGTGCTTCGCGTCATTGCCGCCGTCGCCAGCGGGCTGCTGCACGAGCACGGGCATTTTGTCGCCCGTTATGGCGGAGAGGAATTTGCCGCTGTCCTGAAAAACGTATCGCTCCAGGAGGCCTTCCACTTAGCCGAAGAGTTTCGTTCCCGCATCGAACGTCTGGCGCTCCCGCATGCGCAATCGAAAATCGCGGAACACGTGACCGTCAGCGTCGGTTTGACTGCAATCGTTCCCGATACGGCCGGCACCCCCGAGCAGCTTGTCGAATATGCGGATAAAGCGCTGTACCGGGCGAAGGCCGAAGGCCGCAACCGCGTAGCCGTCAGCTTCCCGGACTACGACCGCGAAAGTTAACAAAGGCGGCCATCCGTGCTATAATGTCTGGGGTAACACCCAATTTGTTGCTTACGGGCACGGCCGTCTGGGCCGGATCGCCTGCAAGCTGCCTTAATGAGGGATTTGTTTTGAAACGTACTCCTTTCCGCAAGTTGGTTGTAACCGCGCTCGGGCTGCTGCCGCTTGCGGTTCTTCTTGTTGTTCTGTTTGGCGGCGACAAAACGCTCGAGGTGCGCATGCTGTATGCGACGCAGGGCGATGCGTTCGACCCGGCCGCATATGGCCAGCTGCGCCAATCGCTGCTGGCCGGGCTCGTTCTCGAGAAGCAGGATCTCGCCCGTTTATCGGCGCGAAAGCTGCACGATTACGACACGATTTACCTGGACCCGTCCCTGCACCGGTCGTTAACGGATGCTCAGCGCCAGTCGCTTGAGGCTTACGTTCGGGGGGGCGGGCATTTGTTCCTTGAAAATGCGTTCGCCGCCGATTTCGAGCCCGCCTTTCTCGGCGCGGCTCGTCTGGTGGACGTGCCTGCGCCCGATCGCGAGGCGCTCCCGACAGCAGCAGGCGCCACCCTGTGGACGTATCCCGGCGTCGATGCCGATTTGCTCGGCATTCAGCAGGTGCTGCGCACGTTCGCCGATACGTTCTTCCGTCATGATACGGACGGCAGCTTGAGCCGTTTTTCTTGGGGCAAGGGCATGGTGCCTTCAACGGCCAAGACGCTTGTGGCGATGAACGGCATCTCGCTGTATACGGTGAACCGCTACGGAGAAGGCACCGTCTTCCTGAGCGGCACGCTGCTGCCCAACCGCTATTATTTAACCGGCTACGACTTGAGCAGCGGCATGGATCCGGCGCTTGGCTTCGATAAGCTGGCCGCCGAAGAGAATGCCGCGATCCGGCCGAAGACCGGCGCGCTTTATTTCGACCGCAGCCAGCTTCCCGTGGAACCGTACTTTCATTTTACGTTCTCGGCGGGCAATGCGCTGATGCGCACCGAATACGCCGCTTACATATCCAAGCTGAAGCTTGGTTACAGCGTGAAGAAGACGCTCGGCCCGTATGGGCGGCCTGCGATGGCGCATCAGAATCATTTTGAGGCGATGGAGGCCATTCGCGACGGGGAAGGCATCCAATGGGCGGAATTGCTGAAGAAGCATCAGCAGATCCCGTCGTTCTCGCTCGTCCGTTCCGCGTTCACGTGGGGGCGTTGGCAGGAATCCGTCGTCGTTCATCTAAACACGGGAACGAACGCGAAGCCCGCCTTCGCCGGCGAAACGCCGAACTCGTTCTACTCCAGCGGCACGCGGCTGCTGGCGGACGGCGCTCCGATCCGGCTGGCCGCGTACCCGGAGTACCGGTCGCTCGGCGATCCGATTACGCAGCCGGTGCGGGCGGTACCCGCGCTCGCCGATCTGACCGGCGACGGGCGGATCGATTTGGCCGTCGGCTCCAGCGACGGCGGATTGTATCTGTACCCCGGCCTCACGGCCGGCGGCGAGGCCCATCCGGCGCAGGCGCTCCCTGCAGGGCAGGCGCCGCCGCTCAGCTTCGGTCCGCGCGAGCCGCTCCGCGACACCGGCGGCGCTCCGCTGACCGCAGGCGGTCCGTACGCCGGTGTCGCAGCGTACGATCTTAACGCCGACGGCCGGCCGGATCTGCTGATCGGCCGGGCCGACGGCACGCTCGCCGTCGCTTACGGCGCAGCCGGCGGCCGGTTCACCGCGCCCGCTCCGCTGCTTGGCGGCGGGCAGCCGATTCGCGCCGCTGCACCGCTGGCGGCGGCCGTCGGTGACGTCACCGGAGACGGCATCCCCGACCTTGTGGTCGGGGATGCCGATGGTGCGGTGACGCTGTTTGCCGGCGCGCGGGGGACCGGCGGCGCGCCCGGGTTCGGGCGCGGGCAGGCGCTGTTCCGGCTGCCCGCGGCGTTCGCTGCGCCGTCCGTCCGCGACATGGACGGCGACGGACGCGCCGACCTCGTCGTCGGCGGCCTGGAAGGCGACCTGCGCGTCTACGTGCAGCAGACGGACGCCGCAGGCGCCATGACGTGGCGCGATGCCGGCGTCGTGGAAGGCGCGACCGTGAATCAGCTGGGCAACCATGCGCTTGTCGGCGGCCATAACGCCGTTCCGCTGTGGGCGGATCTGAACGGCGACGGCTTGGACGACCTGGTCGTCGGGCAGCTCGAATTCAGCGCCCCTTATCCCATCGACGAGCCCGGCTTTCCTTACAAGGAACAGCTCGCCGAGTTTATTCACTATAGTGCGGAACATCGACTGGAGTTGTACCCGCATCTTTTCTTTCACCAATATACAAGCGACGCGCAGGAGAAGCAGGAAATCGCCCTGCACCGGCAGGCGTTCGACAAGCTCGGCATCCCGTGGAAACAGACCGGCACGAACCAGCATACGTGGCGCATCAACAACCCGGCGCGAACGCAGACGTTTACGAACGAACGGGAAGCGGACATTTGGTTTAACTTCGGCTTCAAGCCTTCGTTCATCAAAGCCGATCCGCGGCTCGGCGTCGAATACAACTGGGGGCTGCCCTTCCTGATGACCGACTCCGGCGGCGCGCCGGATCTGAAGCAGCCGATGATGCTCTACACGCCGGCGCCCGTGCTGCGGACAGACCCGAACACGTCGACGAAAGACTTGTTCGAAGCCTATGTCGCGAACGACATGCCGATCGATTATTTCGAGCATATCGAGTACCATTTTCCGCTGCGCGTGAACGAGCTGCTGGAATTCGTTCAATATTTGGACGAGCTGCGCACAGCGCATAACTATAATTTTATGACGGAACCGCAAATGGCCCGTACGTTCATGAACGCGATGACGACCGATGTGAAACTGCACCGCTCCTGGATGGACGCCGTGACCCTGCGGTTGAACAGGATGCTCGGCCTGCCGGCCGACCCGCGGTTCACGGCTACGCCGGACACAGCTTCCGTACCTGAACAGGCGGCGGAATACCGCGGCACGCTCGGCCTCGTCGTCGAGCCGGGCAGCGCGTACACCGGCCGGCAGCCGACGACGCACGCCGACGTGCGCGATCTGCGCGGCGGCAAACTCTACTTCGGCGCGCCGGGGCCGACGGAAGTGCGCTTCGTCAAGCCGGACACGGCCGCGGCGGACACCGCGCCTCTGCACATGCAGCGCGTGAACGTGCCGTACGTGCTGAAAGCGGCCCCGGGCCGCTGGACGCTGCGGCTCGACGCGGCAGGCATGCAGCAGGTGAAGCTGCAAAGCGCAAAGCCGCTTGTCATCGAAGGGCCGGATGCGGACGTTCGGCATGACGCAGCAGACGGCACATACACGGTCACGCATTACGGCGACCCTGTAGAGCTGACGATTACTTGGAGCGAGCCGTAGTCCGGCGCTTGATCGGTCGCCCGCTCCAAGGACCGGTAAATCGGCGCATCCATAGCGCATCATGGTTCGATCATTCAACAATCGACTGTTGACGTTCCAACGTTCCAACGTCCCTGTTTCGTTAAAGCTACAATTCTTGAGGAGGCTTCCCCATGCAAGAACTGCTTGAAGAGCTGGAATCGCATATCAAAAGCCGCTACGACATCGCCGATGACGACGACGACTTCACGGTTGACGTTCATCTGTTCGACTACGGCTTTATCGATTCCATCGGCGCGACCGCGTTGATCGCGCATATTGAGAAGACGTACGGCATCCAAGTGACGCCGCAAGATCTCATGCTGCATCCTATGAACACTGTTCGGGAAATCGCATCGTTCATTCATCTCAAGAAGGCGAGGTAACGCAAGGTGGAATGTATCGTATCCCTGGAGGGCCTTGCCCCCAGCCAACACGGACAAGTGAAATACGCTGCTTCGTTCATTGACGAGACGATCTCGGACATTCGGCTCGAAGGCACGACCCTTCGCATCGTACACGAATCTCCGAAAGGCAACGGCGCGATCGAAGATCGCGTCCGCAAGCTGATCGACCGTTTCTCTCAAGGGGACTTCGGCTTTAAGGAAAATATTCTTTTCGAACACAAAACCGTTACCCCGTACGAGCAGGATATTATCGCCGAGCTCGCCGCCAAGAAGATCATCAAGGTGCTGGAGCCGGGCCTGTTCATCTTCCGCGAGCCGTTCTCGAGCTTGATGCGCTTCTTCGACTACAGCTTCGTGTCCAAGATCGCCAGCCGCTTCGAAGGCGTCACCACGGAAGAATATCCGGCCGTCATTCACGCCGACTCGCTGAACAAAACGAACCATTTCACTTCGTTCCCGGAGCACATTCATTTTCTGACTCACCTGCGGGAGGATTTGGACATCATCGAAGCGTTCTCCCAAGCGGTCCGCGACAACGGCGGTTGGCAGCACGACGCGCCGCTGGATCTGAACGCCAACATGCCGAAGCCGAAGTTTACAATGAACCCTTCGACATGCTACCACTGCTACGAAGGGCTGCAGAACGAGACGCTCGATGGCGATGGCGTCGTGGTCACGGCAATCTCCAAATGCCATCGCTTCGAATCGCGCAACCATACCGATTTCGGGCGTTTGCTCGACTTCAGCATGCGCGAGATCATCTTCGTCGGCAAACCGGAGTTCGTGAAGGAGAACCGACTTCGCGCTATCGAATATTTGAAAGAGCTGGCCGTCGAATGGAACGTGGACAGCGTGATGGAAATCGCCAACGACCCGTTCTTCACGAACGATTTCCAGGTAAAGGCTTCGTTCCAACGCAATCAAGAGATGAAATACGAGCTCAGACTGACCATTCCGCATATTAAGAAATCGATCGCCTGCAGCTCGGTCAATTTCCACAGCAATACGTTCGGCAACGCCTTTAATATCAAAACGGGCAAGCGTCCCGCCGTCACCGGCTGCGTCGGCTTCGGTATCGAGCGGTGGACGTTCGCTTTCCTGGCCCAATACGGACTGGACGAGTCTGAGTGGCCGGCTGCGTTCCGCGAGCAATATCACGCTTGGCAGCTAAAATCGGTCTAACGCGTTATGATGTCAAAGACATTCGCCCTGTTACGCAAAAACAGCTTCGTGCTGCTGCTGCTCGCCGCTTTCGTGCTGTCGGATCTCCTGATCTCGTATTGGGATCCGATGGTGACGTCGCGGCGTTTTTACAAAAACGACTTTACCAAGACTTTATATCATCACGGGTGGCAGAATCACGGACCGGTCTTCTACGGCAATTCGGCGGTCACCGGCGCTTACATCGAGCAAGATTCCAGATCCAAGCTGATCGAGATGGGCTTGTCCTATGGCAAGCTGACCGATCTGAAGGCGATTCTCGAGCAAGGACGCTTTCACGTCGAAGACCAGCTCGTCATCGGGATTGACGTTCATACGATGCTCGATATTTTGGAGACGGACCCGACCTACCCGTGGTTCAAACCGTGGTACCAGCCGTACGTCTACGCATACCGCGATTACTTCCGCGACTCGGGCACGGAGGCCGTCCGGCAGCTCTACAAGGGCATCACCCGGCTCGACGCCGCCGAACTGACCCGCTACGAGCCCCGCTGGATTGACAAAGAGCTGTACTTCGGCCGCATCGAAGCGGACAAGCTGAAGGCCAAGGAGGCCGATTACGACCGCCGGTTCGGCTGGGTCTCGCAGCACGAGTACAAGGACAATCTGGCGGCGCTCGATTGG
This sequence comes from Paenibacillus sp. EPM92, assembly GCF_016586185.1. Lineage (NCBI taxonomy): Bacteria > Bacillati > Bacillota > Bacilli > Caryophanales > Paenibacillaceae > Paenibacillus > Paenibacillus sp. EPM92. The sequence goes on along the minus strand of NZ_BCPS01000026.1, from coordinate 35,458 downwards.
ATCATCCGGTATGCCCAATCCCAAAGCTTGCCGCTGCGGGTCGTCTGGATGCCTTGGAATCGCGATTACGCGCTGCCCCGTTACATGCCGGGACTGCAGCAGGACGTTAACGCCCGCTTGCAGGCGGCCGGCGTTCCGACGCTCGATCTGCTGACCGCGTACGATCCGAAATATATGCACGACTTGGTTCACTTGAGCCGTCAAGAAGGCGCGCCCGTGTTTACGAAGGAGGTGGACGCGTGGCTCGATTCGCTCGCCAAATCATCGAAGTGATTGTGTACTTGGCCATGCTCGTCTTGGTGCTCGTTTATTTTACCGGCAAAGGGCTGTTCATCTACGAAGGTTTCTAACCGAGGGGGCGGCAGTCCAAGCTTCCGGTCTGCAACCAGCGCCTTCCCGAAATGCACGCAGCCGCGCCCCGCGCGCTTGGAGGATTATACATGTGGTACTTGAATATGAACGCCGTGATCGCCATCATCGGCATGGTGCTGGTGCTTGCGCTCACCCGCCGCTGGCCGGGCAACAAGCGATACTTGCTGCTGGCGTTCAATCTATGCTTTCTGTTCGTTTTTAGCCAGAAGCTGTTCGTCTTCTATCTCGTTTACACCGCCTTGAATTACTTGGCGTTTCTTTGGCTGTGCCGGACCACGAGATGGCGTCGTACCATGTTCGTGCTGCTCATCGCAGCCAACGTAGCAGCCGTCTGCTCGCTCCGGCTGTTCGGCATGGAGCTGTTCACGCATCCGCTGTTCGACGCCGTCATAGCCCTCGGACTGATTTACAACGTGCTGAAGGTGGTCGACGCCCTTTACTTTGCGTACTTCATCGGGAAAGAAGCCCGTACTAAGGCGCTGGACTATTTTAACTATATTTTGTTCATTCCGACCTTCACGTCCGGCCCGATCTTGAAATTCCGCGATTTCATGGCCGATACGAAACAGCCCTATCAGGTGGACGCAGCGCAAACCGAGGAGAACGTCAAGCGCATCATCTTGGGGATGTTCAAAAAGATCGTGCTGGTCACCTGGATGACTGACGTGTTCAATCACGTGTCGGCGCAGGAGCTGCACACACACCAATCGCTGTTCTTGATGGTGTGGTTCTACGCGCTCATCTTCTTCGACTTCTCGGGGTACTCGGATATCGCCGTCGGCTTCGGGCGACTGATGGGCTACAACATCCCGGAGAACTTCAAGAAGCCGTTCCAATCGCCTACGCTCACGCAGTATTGGCGCAACTGGCACGCCACGCTGGGCGACTGGTTCCGTGATCACATCTTCATGTTCGTCTCGCGCCAAACGCCGACCAAATGGACCGCAGCCGGTCTCTCCCTGCTCGTCATGGTGCTGATCGGCCTGTGGCACGGGTTCAGCTGGCTGTACGTACTGTGGGGCGTCTACCACGGCCTGCTGCTTGGGCTGGAAAACTTGCTCGGCTACACGACCGTCAACAAACGCAAAGTATCGCGCGCCTACTTCTACGGTCGCTGTGCGTTGACGCAGCTGTTCGTGACGGCCGCCGTCATCGTCTACAGCGGCAATAGCGAAGCCGTCTATAAGATTTACCGCGGCTTGGCTAACTGGCCGTGGTAACCCCGTCCAGGCACGATACGCCAATAAAAAGCAGCATCTTCCGGAACCGTCAACCGATCCGGAAGCGCTGCTTTTTATTCGTTTTTCCCTACTCTTATATTTATTCCCCGTTTAACTGGCGTCGGACTGCCGCACTTGACGCTCTTGGCGCTCCTGCCGTTCTTGCCGCTCCGGTCTTTCAATTAAGTCTAACCCGGCAGATTGCACCGCGCATTGAACTTGATTTCCATTCAATTGAAGCATCAGTTCGCCAACCGGCTGGTATACGCTATTGCCATCCATCTTATGAATATGTACGCTGCCGGACTTGAGATTAATGTTCAACGACAGCTGGTCGGGCAGCTCCACTAAACAATGAAACTTTTTAAAGCTGTTTGGGAAACGTAGCCACGTGCCTGTAACAGTTTCTACGATTTGTGTGTCCTTCATTCTTATTATACGAACCACCCTCTCTTTAAAAAGTGTGATGATCTAAGCTGCCCTTTGCGAAGACATTTTCCATTATAAGTCAAAGCTGTTACAAAGTAACGGGAACACTGTCGAGCGTTTTGTCGAAACCGAAAATCTTTCGAAAAAGTTTTCGATAGCGGTTTTGAAGCCTGTCTTCCTTCACTTTCTTCATTTGTTGAAGATCATCATTTGATGCTGGCAGGAGGGATTCACTTCCGTAAGATCCATTTAAGAATGATTTTCATTCTCTTTTAGACAAAATTTTCACCATTCATCGACATGTAGGCGGTCTGTTTGTGTTTAGTCACTTTTGCAGCACCTTAACAGCTTCCAAAACTACGTGCTGTTCTGGCAATCCGTTTCCGTTGCAGGTATCATCATGGCGCTGATCGGCGGACAAAGACCGATAGCCGTTCTTACTTTTGGGTACACTGTTAGGGATAATCGCCATCCTGTCTGATAGAACCGGATGGCTTGCCTTGTTCACGAAAACTGACACTTTAAGACCAGGCCGACTAATGGTATAATTCTGGTTGAATTGTTGTTTGTACACGCGTACATTTAGATTTCCATCATTCGGAGGTGTCTTATGAAGTTAGGGGTTTTTACGGTCTTGTTTCAACAAAAACCGCTGGAGGAAGCGCTCGATCTGATCGCCGCGCAAGGACTTGAAGCGGTCGAAATCGGCACCGGCGCTTGGCCGGGCAATTCGCACTGCGATCCGGACGTTCTGCTCTCGGACGATAGCAAGCTGAAAGCATTCAAGCATGCAGTTGAGTCCCGCGGACTAACGATTAGCGCGCTGAGCTGTCACGGAAACCCGCTGCACCCGCAGAAAGCCGTCGCCAAAGATTACCATGATACGATTATCAAAACGGTCGACCTCGCGCAGCGGCTCGAAGTGCCGGTCGTCAACACATTCTCCGGTTGTCCCGGCGACTCCGAGGACGCGAAATATCCGAACTGGCCGGTCGCCCCTTGGCCGCCTGAATTTCAAGAGATTTTGGATTGGCAATGGACCAACAAGGTGATTCCGTACTGGACGGAAACGGGGAAATACGCTTCCGACCGCGGCATCAAATTCGGCTTGGAGCTGCACGGAGGCTTTTCCGTACATACACCGGCTACCTTGCTTCGTCTGCGTGAAGCGGCAGGCGACGTCATCGGCGCCAACCTTGATCCGAGCCATATGTGGTGGCAGGGTATAGATCCGGTACAGGCGGTGCAAATTCTCGGCCGCGCCGGAGCGATTCACCACTTCCATGCGAAAGATACGACGATTGATCCGATCAACGTTAATCGCTACGGCTTAACTGATATGCAGCCTTACACGAATATGCTCGACCGCGCTTGGCAGTTCCGCACCGTCGGGTATGGCCATGATATCAAAACCTGGGCTGACATCATCAGCGCTTTGCGCCTCGTCGGTTACGACTATGTCGTCAGCATCGAGCATGAAGACGGCCTAATGTCCGTTGAAGAAGGCTTCACCAAAGCGGTCCAAAACTTGCAGCAAGTGCTGATCAAAGAACCGCTCGGCCAAATGTGGTGGGTGTAAGCAGCAGAAAACAAGGGGCTGTCCCTAAGCCATGAACATGGCTGAGGGATACCCCTTGTTTTACTTTTTAAACAAATAGCCAAGCTCCAAGAGAAGCCGAGTCAGCCTTGGCTGTGTTTGAAATTTTCGAGGATGCCTACAAGAAAGAGGCTGCCCTTAAGCAGATTTCTGCTTTTGGGACAGCCTCTTGTTGGTTTCGCGCTTATTTGAATGGAATCGGGGGCCTTACATCCCCATCCAGCCTTTGATCATGATAAAATCCATGAATCCAAAGACTAGCAGCGCCACTACTCCGAAACCGATGGCAAATAGATTTTTCTTAGGGGCTGCCAGCTGCCGGAGCACACCGATGGCGATAATGATCGTAATCAGAAGTACGAACGGATCGAACCAAGTAAATGTGCTTGCGGTTTTTGCTGCCTCTTCAGCCAAAAACATGGAGAGACCTCCTTCTATATACAGAAATGCTTATACTAATCTTAGCTTGACTCGCTGCGAGTTGCAAGCGAATTATCCGGAACGATATTTCCAAAGCTGCGAATTCCATAGATATGTAACAAGATTGTCAACTTTTTCTGAAGGCCCGCCGGGTCGATCAAAGTATAATACAAACCCGCATTAATTATAATAAATCGTTATAGCGTTGTTCATCGCAAACGATTTACTCGACCTCTTAAAAGTGTTACTATAAGTGTAGTTTATTTTTCACACCAGTTTGATCGGAATTATTTCCACACGTCAAGGAGGAGCATACACCATGGCCTATGAAGCTATTTGGGCGGCCGATACGTCCAAATTAAACAAAATGGAACTCGTAAAGTTGGAGAAAGACGGTCTTGACGTCATCCGCACTATCATCGAAAAATACGCTCACGAGGGTTACAGCTCGATTACCCCGGATGATATGAATCTGTTTAAATGGGCTGGCGTCTATGAGCAAAAGCCGAAAGACGGTCACTTCATGATGCGTGTCCGCGTGCCTTCCGGTATCATGACAACCGCTCAAGCACGTGCTATGGCGGACATCGCCAGAGATTACGGCCGCAACCTGGTGGACGTTACGACTCGTCAAGCCATTCAATTCCACTGGCTGACTGTCGAGCAGCTGCCGGACATTTTCAACCGTCTGGAAAAAGTCGGCCTCTATTCTTATGAAGCATGCGGTGACTGCCCGCGTACCATTGTCGGCAACCCGCTGGCCGGTATCGACAAAGACGAGCTGTTCGACACAACGGCGCTGGTTAACGAAGTCAACGATTTCTTCTTGTTGAACCGTGATTTCTCAAATCTGCCGCGCAAATATAAAATGTCCATTTCTTCTAATATTTATAACTCCGGCCATGCCGAAATTCAATGCTTGGCATTTACACCGGCATCCAAAGTGATTGACGGTCAAGAAGTGCTTGGCTTCCATGCATGGGTTGGCGGCGGTTTGTCCGCGAAGCCTCACCTTGCGAAAAAACTTGACTTGTTCGTTCGTCCAGAGGAAGTATTGAAAGTCGCGATCGGCGTCACAACGATCTTCCGTGATTACGGTTACCGCGAGAAGCGCCATCATGCCCGTCTGAAATTCCTCGTAGCCGATTGGGGTCCAGAGAAATTCAAAGAAAAGCTGGTTGAAGTCATCGGCGAAATGCCTTCGCTTGGCGAAGATCGAGTCGTTGGCTGGACAGCAGCCTATTTCGATGGCGTGCACAAGCAAAAACAAGAAGGCTTGAACTATATCGGCCTTAGCGTTCCGGTTGGCCGCTTGAGCGGCGATGAGTTATCCGAATTGGCCGAAATCGCCGATACTTACGGCGACGGACATATCCGGACAACCGTATCGCAAAACATCATTATTTCAGGAGTTAAGGACGAGAACGTCGATAAAGCGTTGGCTGCCAAAGTTCTGGAGCGCTTGACGCCGAACCCGAAACACTTCATGAGCCGCACGGTATCCTGTACGGGCAACGAGTTCTGTAATTTGGCCGTCGTTGAGACGAAAGAGCGGGCTCGTGCCGTTGCCGAATATTTGGACAAAAATGTTGAACTCGATGAAGAAGTGCGCATTCACTTCATCGGCTGCCCGAACGCATGCGGTCAGAAGCACATCGCCGATATCGGTTTGCAGGGCGCTTTGGTGAAGACGCCGGAAGGCATGGTCGATGCATTCGATCTATCGGTTGGCGGTATTCTTGGACCTGGCGCAAAATTCAACGAGACGTTGAAAGGCCGCGTGAAAGGCGATCAAGTAGGTCCGGTTCTGGAACAATTAATCCTGTTCTTCAAAGAAAACCGCGGTCCGGAAGAATCGTTCCATCAATTCGTCGGTCGTGTCGGCGTTCAAGCCTTCCAAGAAAAATTGACTTCGATTCTTGCCGAAATCGCATACGTATAATACCGTTAGTTAAAAAGCACGGGTTTGCTTCTTAGGAAGCGAGCCCGTGCTTTTTCTTAAGATGTGGATACCTTGTCCAGACGATCTCCGTCCGCGCGGAACAACCATACTCCAGCCTTCGAGAGAAGCGAATAAAGGACGGATCGCCCGGCTGTTGCCGTTCAATCCGTCCCTTCCACGACAGGTGGCTTTGCTAAACCGCTGCATCCTCCAACGCCTTCAGACGTTTGAAGTAATCCTCGGATCGGGCCTTATCCCGCTCAAGGATCGGCTTTAAGTACTTGCCGGTATAAGAGCCCTCTACTTTCACGATATCCTCCGGCGTTCCCGTAGCGACAATCATGCCGCCGCGGCTTCCGCCTTCCGGTCCCAAGTCAATGATGTAGTCGGCGGTCTTGATCACATCCAGGTTATGTTCGATGACCAATACGGAGTCTCCGTTCTCTACCAACCGGTGCAGCACTTTCAACAAACGGTCGATATCGTCGATATGCAGGCCGGTCGTCGGTTCATCCAAGATGTAGATCGTCTTCCCTGTGCTGCGGCGATACAGTTCCGCCGCCAGCTTGACGCGCTGTGCTTCACCGCCGGAGAGTGTCGTCGCCGGTTGTCCCAAGTTCATATAGCCGAGACCCACATCAAGCAGCGTCTGCAGCTTGCGATGAATGCGCGGGATGTTTTTGAAAAACTCGCAGGCGTCTTCAATGGTCATCTCGAGCACTTCCGCAATGCTCTTCCCTTTATATTTCACTTCGAGCGTCTCGCGGTTGTAACGTTTGCCCTTACAAATCTCGCAAGGCACGTATACATCCGGCAGGAAGTGCATCTCGATTTTGATGATGCCGTCGCCTCGACAAGCTTCGCAGCGCCCGCCCTTCACGTTAAAGCTGAAACGGCCCTTCTTATAACCCCGCACCTTCGCTTCGGTTGTATTCGAGTACACATCGCGAATATCGTCGAATACGCCCGTATACGTGGCCGGGTTAGAACGTGGAGTACGCCCGATCGGCGATTGATCGATGTTGATGACTTTGTCGACATGCTCCAGGCCTCTAAATTCCTTATATTCGCCGGGCTTTACCTTTGCCCCGTTCAGTTCTTTGGCAAGCGTCTTATACAGGAGCTCGTTAATTAGTGTACTCTTGCCCGAGCCGGAAACTCCCGTCACACAGCTGAACACGCCGAGCGGAAATTTCACGTTCACGCCGCGCAGGTTGTTCTCTTTGGCTCCGCGGATTTCGAGCCACTTGTCGCCCGGCTTACGGCGCTCTGCCGCGATCGGGATGAACTTACGACCGCTCAAGTATTGACCGGTGAGCGAATTCGCATCTTCCATAACTTCCTGCGGCGTGCCTTGGGCGATCACCATCCCGCCGTGTATACCCGCGCCAGGACCGATATCGATGATATAATCAGCCGCCAGCATCGTATCCTCGTCATGCTCGACGACGATCAACGTATTGCCGAGGTCGCGCATATGCTCGAGCGTCTGAATCAGACGGTCATTGTCGCGCTGGTGAAGCCCGATGCTCGGCTCATCCAGAATGTATAGTACACCCATCAGACTGGAACCGATTTGCGTCGCCAGCCTGATCCGCTGCGCCTCGCCTCCTGACAACGTGCCAGCCGCCCGGTTCATGGCTAAATAATCCAACCCTACGTTAACTAAAAACCCGAGACGCGATTTAATTTCTTTGAGAATCAAATGTGCGATCGTCATCTCCCGTTCGTTCAAGGTCAGCGAATCGAACCATTCATGCGCCTCCCCGATCGACAACGAAGTGACGTGCGCGATGTTCTTGCCGTTGATCGTTACGGCGAGCGTCTCCGGCTTTAAACGGTGCCCTTTACACTTGGCGCAAGGCTTGGCGCTCATATACTGCTCGATGTGCTCGCGAATGCCTTCGGAGAACGTCTCGCGATAACGGCGCTCCAAGTTATTCACGATGCCTTCGAAGGCGACCATCGCTTCCTTCTTATGCCCGAAGTCGTTCTCGTATTTGAACTTCACTTTCTCGCCGCCCGTACCGTTCAGCAGCTTCTGCATCTGCTCTTTGGTCAGCTCCGATACCGGGACGTTCTGCGGGATGTTATAGTGCTCGCATACCGCGGCCAGAAACTGAGGGTAGTAGTTCGACGTGCTGCCCGCCCAAGCTTCGAATGCACCGTCTTCAATCGTGAGCTTCGGGTTCGGAACGAGCAGGTCCGGGTCAACGATCATCTTCTGTCCGAGACCGTCGCACTCCGGACAAGCCCCGAACGGGCTGTTGAAGGAAAACATCCGCGGCGCCAGCTCCTCGATGCTGAATCCGCATTCGGGGCAAGCCAGGTTTTGGCTGAACAACAGTTCTTCCTTCTCCATGACGTCTACGATCACTCGACCGTCCGCCAGCTTCAACGCGGTCTCCAGCGAGTCCGCCAAGCGCGTCTGAACGTCGTCCTTCACGACGATCCGGTCGACAACCACTTCAATGTTATGCTTTTTGTTCTTCTCAAGCTCGATCGTTTCGGACAAGTCGCGAATTTCGCCATTCACGCGGACCCGGACAAAGCCCTGCTTCTGAATGTCGGCGAGCAGCTTCGAATGCTCGCCCTTCCGGCCCGACACGAGCGGCGCCAAAATTTGCAGTCTCGTCCGCTCCGGGTACTCCATAATCCGGTCAACCATCTGCTCAACGGTTTGCGACGTAATCTCGATACCGTGCTGCGGACAATGCGGACGCCCTACACGTGCGAACAGCAAGCGCAGGTAATCGTAAATTTCCGTCACCGTACCGACGGTTGAACGAGGGTTGCGGCTCGTCGTCTTCTGATCGATCGATATTGCCGGCGACAAGCCTTCGATCGAATCGACATCCGGTTTATCCATTTGACCAAGAAACTGCCGCGCATAGGCCGAGAGCGATTCGACATACCGCCGCTGCCCTTCGGCGTAGATCGTATCGAAGGCCAAGGACGATTTGCCGGAACCGCTCAAGCCCGTCAGCACGACGAATTTGTCGCGCGGGATGGTGACATCGATATTTTTCAAATTGTGGGCTCTGGCGCCCTTGATGACGATATTGTCTCTGGCCACTCGTTCTCCCATCCTCTCTTTCGTTACAGCTCGGCCTTCATCTCCAGAATGGCGTCGCGCAGCTCTGCGGCGCGTTCAAACTGCAGGTTTTTGGCGGCTTCCTTCATCTCTTGCTCCAATCTTTCGATCAACGACATACGGTCTTTCTTCGACATCTTGGCTCCCTTGACGTCTGCCAAGTAGTCGGCCTTCTGCTCCGCAACCTTTGTCGCTTCGATGACGTCGCGCACTTTCTTCTGTATCGTCTGCGGCGTAATGCCGTGTTTTTCGTTGTAAGCCAATTGAATGGCGCGGCGCCGGTTCGTCTCGGTAATCGCTTTGTTCATCGAATCGGTCATTTTGTCACCGTACATGATGACCCGGCCGTTCGCATTACGCGCCGCGCGCCCGATCGTCTGGATGAGCGAGCGCTCCGCGCGCAGGAAACCTTCCTTGTCGGCGTCGAGAATCGCCACCAACGAGACTTCGGGCAAGTCGAGACCTTCCCGCAGCAGGTTGATCCCGACCAGCACATGGAAGACGCCTAAACGCAGGTCACGCAAAATTTGCATTCGTTCGAACGTCTTGATTTCCGAGTGCAAATACCGCACTTTGACGCCGATCTCTTTAAAATAGTCCGTCAAATCCTCGGACATCTTCTTCGTCAGCGTCGTCACGAGCACCCGCTCGTCCTTCTTGATGCGATCCTGGATTTCTCCGAGCAGATCGTCGATTTGTCCCTTCGTCGGCCGCACCTCGATGATCGGATCGAGCAATCCTGTCGGGCGAATGATTTGTTCCACCATCTGCGGACACTTCTCGATCTCATACGGGCCTGGCGTCGCGGAGATATACACGATCTGGTTGATTTTCTTTTCGAATTCCTCAAAGCGCAGCGGACGGTTATCCAGCGCCGACGGCAGACGGAAGCCGTGCTCGACCAGCACTTCTTTCCTGGCGCGGTCGCCGTTGTACATCGCCCGGATTTGCGGCAGCGTCACATGCGACTCGTCGATCATGATCAGCATGTCGTCCGGGAAATAGTCGAACAGCGTGTAAGGAGTCGCTCCGCGTTCGCGGAACGTCAGCGGTCCGGAGTAGTTCTCGATCCCCGAACAGAAGCCCATCTCCTGCATCATCTCGATATCATAACGGGTGCGTTGTTCCAACCGCTGCGCCTCCAAGAGCTTGCCCTGTCCGCGCAGCTCGGCCAGCCGCTCCTCCAGCTCCCGCTCAATGTTCACGAGCGCCACCTTCATCGTATCCTCGTGGGTCACGAAGTGGGAGGCCGGGAAAATCGCAATATGGTCGCGTTCGCCAATGATTTCGCCGGTCAGCACATCGATTTCCGTAATCCGTTCGATCTCGTCGCCGAACAGCTCGACGCGCACCGCCTGTTCCCCCCGCGAAGCCGGGAAGATTTCGATCACGTCGCCGCGGACGCGGAACGTGCCGCGGATAAAGTTCATATCGTTGCGCTGGTACTGGATGTCGATCAGCCGGTGCAAAATGTCGTTGCGCGAACGCTCCATTCCGACCCGCAGCGACAGCAGCAAATTGCGGTACTCCATCGGCGATCCGAGGCCGTAGATGCACGACACGCTAGCCACTACGATGACGTCGCGGCGTTCGAACAATGAGCTGGTCGCCGAGTGGCGGAGCTTATCGATCTCGTCGTTGATGCTCGAATCCTTCTCGATGAACGTATCCGAGGAAGGAATGTACGCTTCCGGCTGGTAATAATCGTAATAGCTTACGAAATATTCCACTGCATTATGTGGAAAAAACTCCTTCAGCTCACTGCACAACTGCGCGGCCAAGGTTTTGTTATGCGCGATCAGCAGCGTCGGACGGTTCAGTTGAGCAATGACATGCGCGGCTGTAAACGTCTTCCCCGTTCCCGTCGCACCTAGCAGCGTCTGGTGCTTCTGTCCCGAGCGGATGCTCGATACCAGCATCTCGATCGCGTTCGGCTGATCCCCTTGAGGCGTATAGTCCGATACGAGCTGGAACTTCTTATCGCTTATGGTTACTTCGCTCATCTCATCACCCATTCATGAAAAGAGTGGAAATCTTCTAAAGTTTCGGTTACCGGATTCCGATAAAAAGGTAGACCATCTATGTGCGTAGCTTCGACTCCGTTCGACTGCGTTCCTGTAATAGGAATATTTGTTCCCATACATTATACCTTTTTTCCGTTTCTGTTGCAAACGAACCCATTCGTCTTCCGTTCATTCCGAACGGATATTCCAATGACAAGCGACAGGTGACTGCCGTTATTCATATTTGAATCTCTAGGGGTGGAACGAAAGTGGATTTGATGACAATCATCGGGATCATCATCGGTATTGGAGGATTAATTGGCGGTTATATGATGGATGGCGGACATATTTCCGCGCTCTTCGTCCCAAGCTCCATGCTGATTATAGCGGGCGGCACGATCGGCGCCGTGCTTGTCAGCTTTCCGTTAAAACAAATTAAAGATATTGGCAAGGCGCTGAACATGGCCTTTCGCGAGAAGAAACAAGACCCGGGGCAAGTTATCGAGGAGCTCGTCGATATGGCGACCGTAGCCAGACGCGAAGGCGTCCTCGCTCTGGAGCAGCGTGCTCAAGAGAATGAGAATCCGTTCCTGCGGGACGGCTTGATGATGGTGGTCGACGGGACCGATCCCGAACTGACCCGCCAAATTTTGGAACTGGAGATCGACGCTCTTGAAAATCACCACGAAGGCTGGGCCAAAATGTTCGAAGCCGCCGGCGGTTACTCCCCTACCATGGGGATCATCGGTACGGTAATGGGCTTGATTCATGTGCTCGGCAATTTGGATGACCCGGGAAGCTTGGGACCGGCAATCGCAGTCGCCTTTACGGCCACCTTGTACGGCGTAGGTTCCGCCAACCTCATTTTGCTGCCAATTGCAAGCAAAATCAAAGTTCGCAGCGCGGAGCAGGTCGCCGAAATGGAATTGATGCTGGAAGGGATACTAGCTCTGCAAGCGGGTGAAAATCCGCAATTGATTAAGAAAAAGTTGAGTTCTTTCCTCCTTCAAGATCACATTAAAGGCGAGAGCGCAGGTGAACCCGGTGGCGAGGAATAGGAGAAAGAAGCAGGCCGTGCCTCCCAATCACGAGCGCTGGCTGCTCAGCTACGCGGACTTTATTACACTCGTCCTGATTTTCTTCATCATCATGTATGCCATGAGCAAGATCGATGTTCAGAAATACGAAGTGCTGGCGAAAGCGTTGAAAATGGAATTCATGAAAGCCGATACGATTATGCCGCAGGGCCAAGGCATCATGGGTGCCGCAAACCCGTCCGCGGGCGGCGAGGACAACAAGACAGAGCAGGAACAGAATGATAACGCGGAGACCGGGAAGGAAGAACAGCAGCAGCGGGAAAAACAGCTGGAAGACCTGCTTCAGAAAGTGCAGGCCTACATTCAGGAAAACAACCTGCAAGCGCAAATATCCGCGGCAAATACGCCTCGCGGCGTAGCGGTCACCTTGAACGACTTGTTCCTATTCGATCTCGGGAAAGCCGACCTGAAGCCGGGAGCCTTGCCGATCTTGAACCAATTGGCAAGCTTGTTTCCTACTCTGCACGCGGTCATCAGTATTGAAGGACATACGGATGATTTGCCGCTGTCGACCGGCTCCGTGTATAAAGACAACTGGGGATTATCGCAAGCGCGTTCGTTGTCTGTCCTGCGCTACTTCGTCTATACCGCGCAGCTAGATCCGAAGAAGTTCGTCTCGACGTCTTATGCCGATACCCGGCCGGTGGCCGAAAACAACAGCGATGAGAATCGCGCGAAAAACCGCCGCGTTGAGATCGTTGTTCTAAGGTAACGCCATCTATGCAAGGAGCCTGGGGCTTTCGCCTCAGGCTCTTTGTTGTGCAACCCGACGTTCGGGCGTTGGGCTGGTATCCGCATGGGCCGATCACGAAATCCCTATTCCGTGCCGAAATGTCCGGATTGTCGTGACGCCTGCCCTTACATGCTCTTTGAATTTTTTTCATTGCGGAGTAATCCGATCAAACGGCGGCTCAAGTATGCCCAAATCGATACCTGCTTCTCCTCCACATAGTACAGCACATCTTGGTCGGGAGCGAGTATAATGCCGAGCTGATGATGCTCCCCCGAGTAAAGCGCCCGTTTCAAGAAGCGGTTCTCCAGCGCCCCATCGAGCACTTCCAATCGGCAGAACGCCGGATTCAATTGCATCGCCTGATGCAGCGCCTGCTTGCTGCGAACCGGAACCCCGTTCACCTTGCTGACGATCTCACCGGCTTTAAGGCCGAGCTCCTCGGCCGGACTGCCCGGCAGCACGGCTAATATTTTCAGCCCTTTGTCCGTGTGTACATAAATCGGGCGGCGGCGGCCTTCATCCCAACGGCTATACACAATCATCGCCTCATGGAGCAAAATCGCAAATAAGCTTGCCGTGAACGTTAGCACCGGCAGCCATGCGCTTAAAGCGGCCAGCCCCAGTAAAATTAGCGCATACAAGATCAGTAAATTGGAACCGATCCTCGCCTTGTCCTTCGGCAATCGCGAGATTGTCATCTCCGTAAATCCGATCATGACGGGAAACCCCACAATCGTCCAGCCGTTCTGCCACAGCTCGCCCCCAAGCAGCGGCGTCCACGGAAGCAAAGGCCCGCCCGCCGCTTGCTGCAGCGGGACGACGAGAAACAGCGCCATCGGCCAAAAGCCCTGCAGCTGGTAACCGCCGACGATTCTTCCGCGCTTCCCCTCGACAAACATCGGCATGCCGAGCCGCGTTCCTTGCTTCCTTACGTAGATCGCCTCGGCCAAATGCAAGATAGCGACGAGCGCCAGCATGGCCGGTATGTCCAGCGCGAAGAGCGGTTTCGTCAGCCAAGCCCAGTCATCCGACTGCCTCACACCCGGGATCGCCGACAGCACCACCTGAAGCATTCCGATGACACCGACCGCATACGCCCAGCATAAGTATCTGACGCGCACGATAACGAGCAGCAGCGAGACGATCCATAACAGCAAGACCGCCTCCTGTTGAACCGTTGCTCCGATGCCTGCCATCAATACCGAGACGCATAACCCCCCGACCCATCCCCATAACACGATTCGCCACGTCTCCGGCAGGAGAGCGTGCAGCTTCGTAGAGAACAGCCTGCGTTCCATCGCGATTTGTCTGCGGTATTGCAAAATAATAAAGAGGATGCCCACATAATAAAAAGGATGCAGGAATAGCTGTACGATCGCTTGCAGTCCCTGCCACCCTAAAGCCTGAACCCAATCCATGGCGCGCTCCTTTGATCTGAATCAGAATAGTCCCTGGTCAAAAAAGAAAGAAGGTCGAATTCCGAGCGACTCGGAACCGCCTTCTTAATCATTTCGACGCAGGGCCGGCTATTTCCTGCCGCTCTCCTGAAATTGGCAGACAATCCGGTTATTTCACCGCTTGCTGCATCGCCTCGACAGCCGCCTTCAGCTGCAGATCGTTCTTCGGATCGCGGATAGCTGTAAGAATCGCTTTCTCCAGCTTGTTCGCCGTCTCCTTATCAACCTCGCCGGTTACCGGCAAGCCGTTTGACCGCTGGAACGTTTTGACCGCTTGCGCCGTCTTGTCGCTGTAGTACCCGTCCGTTCGTTCCGGATTCAAGCCGAGCCCCTGCAGCATGACCTGCAAGTTTTTCACGTCTTCGTTGTTCGAATCGGGCTTCAACGTTTCTTTTTTCGTCAGAGGGGCCGCTTTGAAGTAAGCCGGCTGCTCGACGGCCAGATCGGGAGCAATACCCTTCTTGTGAATCCATGTGCCGTTCGGCGTCAACCATTTGTACACGGTCATCTTAATGTTACTGCCGTCACCCATCTCCTGCTCGAACGTAACCTGCACCGTGCCTTTGCCGAACGTCGTTTCGCCGATCAGCTTGCTGCCGACGGAATCGTGCAAAGCGCCGGCCAATATTTCCGAGGCGCTCGCACTGCCTTTATTAATCAGCACGGAAACCGGATAATTTTTGCCTGTGCCGTTCTCCGATTTCGTTTCTTCCCGAACACCCTTACGGTTCTCGATTTGTACAATCGTCTTGCCTTTCGGTATGAACGGCTCCACGATTTCGACGACGGCCGATAGCAGACCGCCCGGATCGTTGCGCACGTCGATGATCAGGCCCTTCATTCCCTTGCTCTCCAGGGCGGCCAGCTCTTCCTTAAAACGCGCCGACGTATTGCTCGAGAACTGCCGGATCTCGATCTTCCCGATATTGCCCGGCAGCATCTCGCCGAATACCGTCTCCACATCGATATCGTCACGCACCACGATCACCTGGATCGGGTCGCTCACGCCCGCACGAGCGACTTCCAGCTTTGCCTGCGTACCTTTCGGACCGCGGATTTTCATGATCGCCTGATTCAACGTCAAGCCGTCCAACTTCTCGCCGTTGACCGAAACGATCACGTCATTGGCGTGTAAGCCCGCCTTCTCGGCCGGCGAACCTTTGATCGGAGTCACGATCGTCACTTTGCCGTCTTCCGAGGTCACCTCCGCTCCAATCCCCTGGAAGGAAGAGGTGATATTCTCGTCGAATTGCTTCGCTTCGTTCTGATCCATGTACACCGTGAACGGGTCTTCCAGCGTTGCCAGCATGCCGTTGATGGCGCCATTCACGATTTTCTCGTGATCGACCTCGTTCAAGTACTTGCCGTTGATCAGCTGATACGTCGTCGCCAGTTTGTTGATATCCTTGCTGGTTAAGCCGGACTTCGCATCCGCAGCAGCCGCTCCGTTCCCGTTCTTCACCGCGGCGAAGATCGACGGGTTCACAATTGTCAGCGTCATGATGCTGCTTGCGAACATCGACAATAGTACAAAAGCCAATACCGTACGTCCCTTAAAAACCATGCCTCTCCCCACACCGCCTTTGCTGATCCCTAGTGCAACCGTTGCTTTGCCAGTCAAAGCCGGTTGTCCATTCACACTTCTTACATAACTTGTCTTTCTAGTTTATGACAAGCCCTGCCGAATTATGAACAGCGTCCGTTATCTTAAATAAGGTTTAGGATCGACGGGAGATTCATTAATCCGCACTTCAAAGTGAAGGTGATTCCCCGTCGAACGTCCGGTCGAACCGACCTCGGCGATCTTCTGGCCCCGCTTGACCGTGTCGCCCTTCTCCACGACGATGCCGTCGTTACGGATATGACCATACAGCGTCCATACTCCTTTGCCGTGGTCAATGATCACCGTATTCCCGTATCCGCTCCACCAGGAAGCGACGATGACGACGCCGTCCTCGGCTGCCAGAATGCTCGTTCCTGCCGGAGAAGGAAAATCGATACCGTTATGCGTAGACGATCTGCCTGTAAAGGGATCCTTGCGGGTTCCGAAATCTGATGACATATTGACGACTTTAGGAAGCGGATAGCCAAACTTCCCTCCGCTGTACGTATACACCGGCCCCGCCGCCTTCGCGCCCTTCGACTTAGCCGCCTCCGCCGCTTTGGCCTCTTGGAGCGCCCGCTGCTTGGCCGCCTCCTGGCTGGCCACCTTCACGAGCTGTGCCTCCACTTCCTCGCTGATATCCTCGAGCTCCTTCTCCTTCTGAGTCAGGCTCGCGATCTTCACTTCTTTCTCCTTCTCCTTGACCAGAAGATCGGCCTTGACCGCCGAAGTCTCCGCATACAAATTTTTTACCTCGGCGAGCTGTTTCTCAATCGCGATCCGTTTCTCGTCAATCGTGGCGCGGTCGCGCTTGTTCGCTTCCAGAATCTTTTTGTCCTGATTTACGATAGAACGCAAAGCTTCAAGCCTGTCCAAAAAATCGCTGAAATTGGTCGAGCTCAGCAGCACATCCGCGTACGAAACGACCCCGTTCATATACATCAGACGAAGCCGCGACCGGAGCATCTGATCGCGGGAGGTCACCCGCGTCTCGGCTTCTTCGAGCTGTTTCGCGTTTTCTTTCAGCGTTGCCGAAACTTCGGCCACTTTATCGTTCAATACGTTCAAGCTTTTATTCGTTTTGTCGATTTGGTCGAGAAGCGCGTTGATGTCGTTTGACGTTTGCTGCTTTTCCCTCGTAACTTGCGTTATTTGCTTCTCCGTCTCGTTCACCTTCTGCTGAACGGCGGATTTCGTTTTCTTCAGCTGGTTAAGCTCCTGCTCAATGCGCTGCGAAGCGGTCAATGCAAACCCGGCCTGGGGCACAATCGTAGCTCCGATAAGGCTTAAGGACAAGACAAGCGGCAGAAAAGACTGTTTCAACACCCGTTCCTCCCCAACAGTTGGTCTTTCAAGCTTACACTCTCAAAAACTTACGCACCGACAACACGCTTCCCCAAATGCCGATCATAACGCCAATGCCGATCAGCAGCACGGACGTCTTCCATGCGATATCATCGAAGGGCAGCAGCTTGATCAGAAGCAGATTCAAGTCCAACTGGATGGACCGCATCATCTGCCAGTAGCCGTACAACAGGATGCCGACCGGAATGACCGAACCGATAATGCCGAGCAGCGCTCCTTCGATAAAGAACGGCCAGCGAATGAACGAGTTCGTCGCCCCGACCAGCTTCATGATGGATATTTCGCGGCGCCGTGCGACAATTGTTATTTTAATTGTATTGGAAATTAAGAACATCGCCGTCAACGCCAAAGCCGCGACAAGCACAAGACCGACATTACGAACGATCGTGGTTACCTTGAACATCGTTTCGACGGTGCCTTGGCCGTAGCTGACGCGGTAGATCGGCTTGGCCGGCTTGCCTTCGTTCAATTTGTTAATTTCGCCGGCAACCGCAGCTACTTCTCGCGGTTCCGACACCTCGACGGTAAACGAATCGTTCAACGGATTGTTGTCGCCATTGAAGCCTTCAAGCAGCTGTTTGCCGCTCTCCCCAAGCTTCTCGCGCAAATACTCGAGTCCTTCTTCCTTCGACACGAATTTCACTTTATTGACCTTCGGCATGGCAGCAATTTCATTCTGCAGAAGTGCAATTTGATCCTGCGGCGTATTTACTTCCAAATACACGCGAATTTCGACCTGCTGCTCGATTTGTTGCGCCAAAAAATTCACGTTGAGCGACAGCAGCAGAAATACGCCTAATATAAACAAGGAGATCGTAATCGAGCTGATCGACGCGAACGACATCCAGCCGTTACGCAGCACATTCTTGGTCCCTTCGCGAAGGTGGCGTCCGGCCGTGCTAATCTTCATAGCCGTACTCACCTCTCACTTCATCGCGCGCGATTTTCCCCGATTCGATGGCAATGACGCGCTTGCGCATCGTGTTTACGATTTCTTTGTTATGCGTAGCCATGACGATCGTCGTGCCGCGAAAGTTAATTTCTTCCATCAGCTTCATAATGCCCCATGACGTTTCCGGGTCCAGGTTCCCGGTTGGCTCGTCCGCAATAATGACGGACGGATTATTGACTATTGCCCGGGCAATAGCGACGCGCTGCTGTTCGCCGCCGGACAGCTGTGTCGGCAAGGAGTTTACTTTGTCCTTGAGTCGGACAAGCTCCAGCACTTCGAGCGTCCGTTTCTTAATAATTTTCTTCGGCGCTTCGATCACTTCCATCGCGAAGGCGATATTCTCGTACACCGTAAGCTTAGGCAGCAGGCGAAAGTCCTGAAAAATAACGCCGATATTGCGGCGAACAAACGGAATTTTACGCTGCTTCAGCTTCTCCAGATTAAAACCGTTAACGAAGATCGCGCCCTTGCTCGGACGCTCTTCTCTATAAATTAATTTCATGAAAGTCGATTTTCCCGCACCTGACGGACCGACGACATAGACGAATTCGCTTTGATCCACCTTGACGTTAATGCCTCGAAGGGCATGGGTGCCGTCAGGATACGTCTTCCAAACGTCCTGCATTTCGATCACGGTATCACATCCTGATTTTTTTAGCTGATCGCCATGTAAGTTTTAGTCTTAAACGCGCATCAGCTTTGACAAACGGGCAATTCCTTGCAAGACAAGGACGACGCAGCCGTTTATCTTGGCATCACTTATCGACAATTTACTTCTAGCCTTTAATAGTTCGACACAAACGCCTAAAATCCTTTAGTCTGTTGTGAATTTCTACATATTGCCACAATTCATTTCGCATTCGGAGCAACGCTTGCCTTTACGATCGGTCAAAGCGCATCGATTCAGCGGGGAACTGTCGGCTCCCGATCCAGGCAGTGGCAAGTTTCGTCCGACACTCGCATATATTTGAAACTATTTAAGTACGAGCTTATTTGGACAAAGGAGACCCGCTTATGCATACCTGGAACCGAATACTCGGTCCTGTTGCCATTGGCGTCTTAGCCACGGCCTTGGTCGGCTGCGCGGCTTTCGCCGCTTACGGCTCCTCTTCCCGCATCCCTGCTGGCGTTCATCTCGGAAACTGGCCTGTCGGCGGAATCACGTACGCCGAGTTCGATGCGCAAGTGAGCCAGCGCAAAGCCGCTTTCCTCGGCCAGTCCATGAAACTGTCAGTGCCACCGGCAGACGGGACCGGAGGCGGCAGCGCGCAACTCACGCTCGGGCAGCTGGGGATCGAGCTGGACGAACAACCGCTGCGGCAGCGGATCGCAAGCCTGCGGGAAGGCTCGCTGTTTCACCGCGCCTGGGCGCGCTGGCAAGCAAGGGGGGGCGACTGGGCGATTCGCCCGGCCCTTGCGCCAGAGAAGCTTGGAGCTGCGCTGCAGGAAGCGTTCGCGCCCGTGTACCGCGAACAGCCGAAAGACGCCGTCCGGATCATCCGCCCGGACGATACGATCGACTATGCGCCGGAAAAACCGGCCCGGCGCATCGATGAGCCGCAGCTTGGGGAACGGCTCGCTGCCGCGCTGCCCGCGTGGGAGGTGCAGGTGGCCGACGCGGCCTCCGCGCCGCCCCTCGCGCTGGACGTGCCGATGCGCACGGTGAACCCGGCGGTGACGGTCCAGTCGCTGCAGCAGCAGGGCATTGTGCGCAAAATCGGCGAATTCGCCACCCGCTACCCGCCGGCTGCCGGTTCCGCCGCAGGCTCGGCAGGTAGGCTGCATAACGTGCAAGCGACAGCCGCCTCGCTGCAAGACGTCCTGCTCGCGCCCGGCGCCGTCTTCGATTACGCTCCCTTTATCGAACAAACGGAGAAAACAGCCGGCTACCGCGAGGCGCCGGTCATCGTCAACGGCAAGCTCGTCCCCGGCATCGGCGGAGGCATCTGCCAGGTCTCGTCGACGCTGTACAACGCCGTGCTCCGCGCCGGACTCACGATTGTTGAGCGGCGGAACCATTCGCTGCCCGTCAGCTACGTGCCGCTAGGTCAAGACGCGACGTTCGCCAGCGGCCATATCAACTTCAAGTTCCGTAACAGCACGAACTTCTATATGTTGATCCGCACCTATGCGGACGGAAGCGAGCTGAAGGTCAAGCTGTTCGGGCAGACACCTCCCGATACGACCTTTGATGTCGAATCCGTAACGGTCGACACCTTGCAGCCTTCGACAAAATATGTGCACAACCCGTCGCTGCGCAAAGGCAAAAGCGAAATCGTCGTCAAAGGAAAGCCCGGCTACATTGTCGAAACTTACCGTATTCAGAAGAAGAACGGGAACATTATCGGCCGGGAGAAAATATCGAGAGACACCTATGCCGCACAGCCGACCGTCATTGCGATCAATACGGGTTCCGGCTCCGGAGCGGATCGCTCGTCCCCGCATCCTACCGGAGATTCGCCCGTCCCTTATGTCGAGGACGGCGTAAAGGGGCCCAGCTTCCGTTAATGCATACGGCAGCCGCTAGCCTGTAAACCGATCAATAAAAAAACCTGCGGAAGCGGTTCCGCTCTCTTTCGAGAGACCCGAACCGCTTCCGCAGGTTTTCTGCGCTTTATAACTTCAGGCGCGACTTATCTGCTTTTCGCGTAAAACTCATCAAACCAAGCGATCGAGACCGCAAGCGCCGCTTCCGCCCGTTCGACAGCCGCGCTCACCTGCGCCGTAGCCGTTCCGCCGTACACGTTGCGCGCATTCACGACACTCTCCGGTTGGAGCACCTGGTAGATGTCTTGATCGAACAGCTTGGAGAACTGGTGATACTCCTCCAGCTTCAGGTCGAGCAAATACTTGTGGTTTTGGATGCAGTAGAGCACCGTTTTCCCGATCACTTCATGCGCTTGACGGAATGGCATGCCTTTGTTAACCAAATAGTCCGCAATGTCGGTCGCATTGGAGAAATCCTGGTTCACGGCTTGTCTCATCCGGTCCTTATTCACCTTCATCGTCGCAATCATCGGCGCATACAGCTGCAGCGCGCCCTGGAGCGTGCGAACGGTGTCGAACATGCCTTCTTTGTCTTCCTGCATGTCCTTGTTATACGCGAGCGGCAGCGACTTCAGCACGGTCAGCAGTCCGAACAGGTTGCCGTACACACGACCGGTTTTGCCCCGCACGAGCTCGGCAACGTCCGGATTTTTCTTCTGCGGCATGATGCTGCTGCCCGTACAGAAGGCGTCGTCCAATTCGACAAACCGGAACTCCGTGCTGGACCACATGACAAATTCCTCGCTCAGCCGCGACAAGTGCATCATAATCATCGAAGCGTTCGACAGGAACTCCAGTATAAAATCCCGGTCGCTCACCGCATCGAGCGAGTTCTCGTACACGCGATCGAACCCAAGCTGCTCGGCGACAAAATGGCGGTCGATCGGGAACGTCGTCCCGGCCAGCGCCCCGGCTCCGAGCGGCAGGACGTTGACGCGCTTGTAGCTGTCCTGCAAACGCTCGGCGTCGCGCTGGAACATCGACACGTAGGCGAGCAGATGGTGCGCGAACAAAATCGGCTGCGCCCGCTGCAGGTGGGTATACCCCGGTACGATCGTATCCAGGTTATTCTTCGCCTGCTCGATTAGCGCTTCCTGCACTTTGTTCAGCAGTCCGACGAATTCCACGACCCGCTTGCGCAGCCACAGGTGCATATCGGTAGCCACTTGGTCGTTCCGGCTCCGGCCCGTATGCAGCTTGCCGCCGACCGAACCGACTTCGTCGATCAGCGCTTTCTCGATATTCATATGAATGTCTTCATCGCTGACCGAGAATTCGAGCTCGCCGCGGCGAATCATCCCTTGCACCTTGAGAAGCCCGTCTTTGATTTTCTCGACATCGTCCGCCGGCAGAATTCCGCATTTGCCGAGCATGGTGACGTGCGCCATGCTGCCCTGCACGTCCTCCTCGGCCAACTCCTTGTCAAACAAAATAGAAGCCGTATATTCTTCGACCAATTGGTCGGTTTTCTTCGTAAATCGTCCGCCCCAAAGCTTCGACACGTATTATTGCCCCCTATTTCCCGTCGTTCTGATGGACGCCAGCCGCTACGCGCAAACGGAGCGCATTGAGGCGAATAAAGCCTGTGGCATCGCCTTGGTCGTACGCTTTCGTCGGATCGGCTTCCATCGTCGCGATGTGCGGGTTGTACAAGCTGACCGGGCTTTTCACGCCGGCGCCGATGACGTTGCCTTTGAACAGCTTCAAGCGAACCGTACCCGTTACATTCTTCTGGCTCTCGGTCACCAGCGCTTGAATGGCCAGACGCTCCGGTGCGTACCAGAAGCCGTTGTACACGAGCGAAGCATATTTCGGAATCAAGGAGTCGCGCAAGTGCATCACTTCGCGGTCCATCGTGATCGACTCGATCTTACGGTGAGCGGTGAACAGGATCGTCCCGCCCGGCGTCTCGTACACGCCGCGGCTCTTCATGCCGACGAAGCGGTTTTCGACCATGTCGACGCGGCCCACGCCGTGCTTGCCGCCGAGTTCGTTCAGCTTCTCCATGATGTGCAGCGGAATCATCCGCTCGCCGTTGATCGCAACGCAGTTGCCTTGCTCGAACTCAAGCTCGATGTATTCCGCTTCGTCCGGCGCATCCGCAGGATCGACGCTGAGCAGGAACATGTCCTTGTTCTCAGGCGCGCTCGGATCGAACCAAGGATCCTCCAGCACGCCGCTCTCGTAGCTAATGTGCAGCAGGTTGCGGTCCATCGAATACGGCTTCGCGGCGGAAGCCGTCACGTTAATGCCGTGCTTCTCGGCGAAGGCGATCATTTCGGCGCGGCCCGGGAACTCCTCGCGGAAATTTTCCAGCCGCCATGGCGCGATGACTTCGACATCCGGCGTCAAAGCCGCGGCTGTCAATTCGAAGCGCACTTGGTCGTTGCCTTTGCCCGTCGCCCCGTGCGCGATGGCGGTAGCGCCTTCCGCGCGTGCGATCTCGACCATCCGCTTCGCGATCAATGGACGCGCAATGCTCGTGCCAAGCAAGTACTGCCCTTCATACAGGGCGCCCGCCTGGAACATCGGGAAAATGAAGTCGCGCGCGAACTCTTCGCGCAGGTCGTCGATGTATACTTTAGACGCGCCGGTGTTCAGCGCTTTTTCCTCAAGACCGTCGAGCTCATCCTTCTGTCCGATATCGGCGGTGAAGGCGATAATTTCTGCGTCGTACGTTTCCTTCAACCATTTCAAGATGATGGACGTATCCAACCCGCCCGAATACGCCAATACGATTTTTTGCTTTGCCATGTCGTTCCCGCTCTCCTTCTGATTTATCCTCACGCTTTCACTTATGCCTTACGCGCCTGGCTTCCGGCGATGATTACATAATAGCGGCCATAACCGCTTTCTGGGCATGCAGCCGGTTCTCCGCTTGATCGAAAATGACCGAGTTTTTGCCGTCAATGACACCTTCCGACACTTCTTCCCCACGGTGCGCCGGCAGGCAGTGCATGAACAAGTAATCCGGTTTCGCGTATTTCACGAGCGCCTCGTTCACCTGGTAATCCTTGAACGCGATTTCCCGCTCCTTCTGCTCGGCTTCAAACCCCATGCTCGCCCACACGTCCGTATACACGACGTCCGCGTTCGCCACCGCTTCTTTCGCATCGGTGCCTACATAAATGCCGGCGCCCGTCTTAGCCGCCATTTCGCGCGAAAGCTCCAGCACTTCGTTGTCCGGCTCGTAGCCTTTCGGCGTCGCTACGGCAAAGTTGATACCCAGCTTGGCTGCGCCCATCAAGAGCGAGTGCACCATGTTGTTACCGTCTCCGATATAAGCCACTTTGAGGCCTTCGAGGCGGCCCTTTTTTTCGAGCACGGTTTGGTAGTCCGCCAGCGCCTGACAAGGGTGGGACAGATCCGTCAGCCCGTTGATGACCGGGACCGTGGCGTTGCGCGCCAGCTCGATGACCGTCCGGTGCGCATAGGTCCGGATCATGATGCCGTCGAGGTACCGGGACATTGTCTGCGCCGTATCGTGAATCGTTTCGCCGCGGCCGATCTGCAGGTCGTTCCTGCTCAGAAACAGCGCATGGCCGCCCAGCTGGTACATGCCCACTTCAAAAGACACCCGCGTCCGCGTCGAAGACTTCTCGAAAATCATCCCCAGCGTCTTGCCCTTCAACGGCTGGTACGTCTCTCCCGCTTTCTGCTTCCGCTTCAGCTCAATCGCCAAATCGATCAAATACCGGATTTCCTCCGACGTATAGTCCACCAACCCGATAAAATCGCGGCCCTTCAATTGTACCGCCATATCTTCCTGCTCTGCCGTTTCCGTCATGGATGCAGCTCCCTTCACTTTCACAAAGTAATCGCCAATTCTGCTTTGCTTGAAACGTTCAGGCTCCTCTATACCGCTGCCGCCGCCGCTTTCGCCAACGTCTGGCAGATCGTGTCCAGTCCGCGGTCGATGTCTTCCTTGGAGATCAGCAGGCTCGGGGCCAAACGAATGACGTTCGGTCCGGCCGGCACGACAAGCACGCCTTGCTCGTGAATCGACTTGATCAGCTCCGCGCCCGATCCCGTCAATTGGATGCCGATCAGCATGCCCAGTCCGCGGATCGTCTCGACGAGCGGATTGCCGGCGAGCCTGCTTTTCAACTCGCTCATGATATAACTGCCCATCTCAGCCGCACGCTCCGACACGTTCTCCTGCAGCATCGTCTCCAGCGTCGCCAATCCGGCCGCCGTGGACAAGTAGTTGCCGCCGAACGTCGTCCCGTGGGAGCCGGCCGCGAAAGCGGTACGCAGCTTCTCTTTCCCGAGTAGCGCCCCGATCGGCATGCCGCTGCCCAGCCCTTTCGCCAAGGTCACGAGGTCCGGCTCGATGCCGAAGTGCTCGTAAGCGAACAGCTTGCCCGTCCGGCCGATGCCGGTTTGGATTTCATCCAGAATGAGGAGCAGGCCGTGCCGCTCGCACAGGTTCGCTACAGCCTTCACGAAGTCCGGATCGGCTGGGATAACGCCGCCCTCGCCTTGGACGAGTTCCAGCATGATGGCGCACGTTTTCCCCGTGATGAGCTTCTCCACCGCATCCGCGTCGTTGTACGGCGCATATACGAAACCCTCCGGCAGCGGGGAGAAGCCTTCCTTCACCTTATCCTGCCCGGTTGCCGTCAACGTAGCCAAGGTCCGTCCGTGGAACGACATGTTGAAGGTGATGATCTCGTAGCGCTCCGGCTGGTTAATGACCTTCTGATAGTATCTGCGGGCGATCTTGATCGCCGCTTCGTTCGCCTCCGCTCCGCTGTTGCAGAAGAAGACGGCGTCTGTGCAGCTGTTCTCCACAAGCAGCTGGGCCAGCCTCTCCTGCCCCGGGATGTGGAACAGGTTGCTCGTGTGCCAGAGCGTATCCACCTGCTCCTTCAAGCGCTCGGTCACCTGCTTCGGCGCATGCCCGAGGTTCGTGACGGCTAAGCCGCACATCAGGTCCAGGTACTCCTTGCCGTTCTCATCCCACAACCGGCTGCCTTCCCCCTTCACAAACGTAAAAGGATATCTGGCGTAATTCGGAAACAATGCGCTTTGAGCCTCTCCCATGTCGTTCACTCCTTTATATGTGAAAATAATTTCTCTACGCTTTGACGATGCGGGTGCCGATGCCTTCGCCCTTCAGCACTTTGCTTAACACTTGCGGCTCCGATCCGTTCACGATCACAACCTCGCGCACCTCGCCTTGAATGCACTGCACGGCTGCACGCACTTTCGGGATCATCCCGCCGTAAATATCGCCGCTTGCGATCATCTCGTCGATTTCCCGCACGGTGACGGAAGGCAGCACCCGCTTCTCGCCATCCACCGTCTTCAGGATGCCCGGCACGTCGGTGACGACGATCATCCGCTCCACGCCGAGATGCGATGCGACCGCTCCGGCCGCCGTGTCGGCGTTGATGTTGTACCGCTGTCCGCCGTCGGCTCCGATGCCAACCGGCGCAATAACCGGCATGTAGCCCATGCCGACAATGCCTTGAATGAGCTCGGCGTTCACACGCGTCACGTCGCCGACGAGTCCGACTTCGTGCGCGTTCGCCACAGGCTGCGCCTGAATGAGATGGCCGTCCACGCCGGACAGGCCGACCGCGTTCGCGCCGGAGCGCTGAATGTTGCGCACGATCTGTTTATTAATTTGCCCGGCCAGCACCATCTCGACGACGTCGAGCACTGCCTCGTTCGTTTTGCGCAGCCCGTTCACGAACTCCGTCTCGATGCCCAGCTTGCCCAGCGTGTCCGAGATCGCCGGACCGCCGCCATGCACGATGACGGGAATTTCGCCTTCGGCCTGCAGCCGGGTCAAGTCTTCGAAAAAGACGTCCGGCAGCGCCGCTAATGTGCTGCCGCCGCATTTCATTACAAACATGTTCGCATCCCCCTCTTTCCCCCTTCCCGAAGGCGGAGGACCCTGCGCGCTTCGCCCCAAGCCCCCGAAAGAGTACGTGACTACCACGTGGCCGCCGTTGATGAGACGTCGGTGTGTGGGATCGCTTCTCGCACCGTGCCGGTGCACGCTTACCAGTCGGCGTTCTTCCGGTACGTGGGCCTGGGAGCTATGCGCTGCTTCTTGTGTATCGTTCGGGCGGCCTGCAAGGAGCCGCGTTATGCCTTCGTTATGAAGCTTTAGTTCGAGCACGGGGTTGCTTATCATTGGACGGATTCGCCGCGTCCTCGATAAGCACAATCCTTCCACGGCCGCGATAAGCCGCAGCCCCCACATGCTCAAACGAGTACATCCAACAACCTAAGTCCGATAAGCGGCGTTAATCCGCACATAGTCGTACGTGAGGTCGCAGCCCCAGGCTGTCGCCGAGGCGTCGCCCATGTTCAGGTCGACGTAAATTTGGACGAGCTCGCCTTTGAGATACTCGGCCGCGCGCTCCTCATCGAATTTCACCGGGCGGGATTGCTCCAGCACCGGAATATCGCCGAGGCGGATATCGACCGTCTCGGTTTGGACGGGATAGCCCGCGCGCCCGACGGCTGCGATGATGCGGCCCCAGTTGGCATCCGCGCCAAAGCATGCCGATTTCACGAGGCTTGAGCCGATGACGGTCTTCGCGATGGCACGGGCCGCTTCACGGGATTCGGCATGCGCCACCGTCACTTCGATCAGCTTCGTTGCGCCTTCACCGTCGCGTGCGATCGCTTTGGCGAGGTATTCACCGACGTAGTTGAAGCCGGCGGCGAATGCCGCCCAGTCCGGATGGTCCGGCGTCAAGCTATCGTTGCCCGCCAAGCCGCTGGCCATCGCTACGACCATATCGTTCGTGCTCGTGTCCCCGTCGACCGTAATCATATTGAAGGTAGAATCCGTAATATCATTCAGCAGCTTCTGGAGATGCGCGCTTTCGATGTTCGCATCGGTCGTCATGAACCCCAGCATCGTCGCCATGTTCGGATGAATCATGCCCGAGCCCTTGGCCGCTCCGGCGATATGTACCGTTTGCCCGCCGACGGTGAGCTGCACGCACAATTCTTTCTTCACCAGATCCGTTGTCAAGATCGCTTGACAGAAATCGTCTCCGCCGTCAGCCTTCACCTGCGCCCGCAGCTTCTCGATGCCGCCCAGCACTTTGTCCATCGGCAGCAGCTCGCCGATGACGCCGGTCGACGTTACGCCGACCAGATGCTCGGCAACGCCGAACACCTTCGCGCCCGCAGCCCGCATCGCCCGGGCGTCGTCTTCACCCTGCTGGCCGGTGCACGCGTTCGCGTTCCCGCTATTGACCAGCATCGCTTGCAGCTTGCCTCCCTGCGCGATGCTCTCCTGCGTCACGCGCAGCGGAGCCGCTTGGAACTGGTTGAGCGTGTACACGCCCGCCGCGCTCGCCGGCACCTCGCAATAAATCGCGCCCAGATCATGGCGCTCCGTCTTTTTCAAACCGCAGTGCAGTCCGCCTGCTTGAAACCCTTTCGGTGTCGTCACCGAACCTTCAGGCACCACCACAAAATTATGTTGCGCTGTCGACATGTCCTTCCCCCGTCCTCCGCGTTTATGGATATACCGGGGTGAACGTCAGACCCGTCGTTTCATCCCAGCCCATCATCAAGTTCAAGTTTTGAATCGCCTGTCCGGCTGCCCCTTTAACCATGTTGTCTATGACGGAAATGATCGTCAAGCGACCTGTACGCGAATCGAGCGAAAGCCCGATATCACAATAGTTGGAGCCGAACACTTCTTTCGTCCCCGGGTACTTGCCCTTGTCGCGAATTCGCACGAACGAGCGTCCCTCGTAATAACTCCGGAACAAGTCGAAAATTTCGTCCTCGCTGCGCGCTTGCTTCAAGTTCACGTAGATCGTCGACATAATGCCGCGCGTCATCGGCACCAAATGCGTCGTGAACGTAATCGTCGCTTCTTCGCCGGCCAAACGTCCGATCGCTTGCTCGATTTCCGGCGTATGCTGATGACGGTTCACCTTATAAGCCAGAAAATTTTCATTAATTTCCGCGTAATGCACAACTTGGCTGAGTCCGCGCCCCGCGCCCGACACCCCCGACTTCGCGTCGACAATGATCGACTTCAAGTCAATCCAACGCTTGGCTGCAAGCGGAGCAAGCCCAAGAATGGTCGCCGTCGGGTAGCAACCCGGGTTGGAGATGAACTGCGCCCCGGGCACGTCTGCACCGAACAGCTCGCACAAGCCGTATACCGCTCTATCTAAATACGACGCATCCGCCGGTTTATGCTTATACCATTGCTCGTACACCTGACCGTCCTTCAAACGGAAATCGCCCGACAAGTCGATGACCTTCAGCCCTGCATCCAGCAGCTTCGGCGACAAGTCGATGCTGACGCCGTGCGGCGTTGCGAGAAACACAACGTCTGCTTTACCGCGGATGAGCTCAATGTCGATACCGTCCAGGCGCTCGGTCACGATCTGATTCAAATGCGGATATCCGTCCGCAATCGGCGCCCCGGAGGCAGACGACGAGATTACGGAAGTGATTTCCACATAAGGATGCGCAAGTAAAAAGCGAATGAGTTCCACACCGCCGTAACCGGTCGAACCGACGATAGCCGCTCTTAATTTCGTAGACATAGCCGTCCCTCCACTTAAAAAACTATGTATTATTATACATTCGAAGGTATAAAAATTCAATTTCTTTTTTCCCAACTTTTTTCATCGTAACCCAATGTCCGGCAGGGCGCAAGCCACTCTTACCCATGGCCGCCTCATTCATTCGTTAAGCCTGCCCCGCGATTTTGAACCCTTCACCGAGCACCTCGTTTGTATCGCTCAAGATGACGAAGGCGCCGGGATCGACCGCCCGTACAAGCTCCTTCAACCGGGTCACTTCCGTTTGGCCGACAACGACCATAAGTACCGTACGCGCCTCCCCGGTGTATCCGCCGGTTGCATGCAATTTCGTCAAACCGCGGTCCAGCTCGTATAAAATCACCTCGCGAATGTCCTCGGCCGCCTCCGAAATAATAAACGCCACTTTCGAATAACTTAGCCCCAACTGCACGACATTGATCGTTTTGCTGGTGACGAACAAGCCAATTAACGCATACATCGCATTCTCTGGCGAAATGAAGATGCCTGCCGCGACGATGACCGCCCCGTCGAGCAGCGCCACGCACAGCCCGAATCCGATTCCCGTATACTTATGTAAAACTTGCGCCGCCACCGAAAAACCGCCCGTCGAGCCGCGTCCCCGATAAACAAGCCCAATGCCTACCCCGAGCAGAATCCCCCCATATATACTGGCCAGCAGCACATTGCTTGTGAGGGAAGGCACGTTCCGCGTGACAAGGACCAGCAGCGGCAGAAGGACGGAGCCGATTGCCGTTTTGATCCCGAAGTTTCGCCCCAGCAGCAGCACCCCTATAAGAAACAAGGGAATATTCAGTCCCCACTGCGTAAATGCCGGCTCGACGCCAAACAGCTTTTGGACGATAATGCTTATGCCCGTTACGCCGCCCGAAGCCAACTGATTGGGATAAAAAAACAGATTGAAGCTTAGAGCGATCATGGAAGAACCGATCGCCAGCAGCATAAATTCCCAAGCCCTCCGCCACCCGCCCCGAAGCGCTTGGCGTCCTTTACGGCGATTTCGCCGCAAACGATCCGCTCTGGGTCCGAGCGGTTGGGCTGGAGCCGCCTGTGCATCCGCTTCCAGCTCCGGATTGGCCGAGAGCTCTTCCCACGGCCGGTTGTTCAACTCGTCCTTCTTCGCTTTCTTGCTTTTCTTCCGTTCGCTTCGTTTTTCCAAGGTCGTCACCCCGTTCCACGCGAAAAATCCTACACGTTAGCATCCGCCCCGTCGGCTTTATCCTTCCTCGGAGGCCGGACGACATCGCCCATTCCAAGCGGTTGCTTTCATGTAGGATCAGCTGGGTATCCCGAAATTATGTTGCGCTTAGCTATCTTTCGAAGGTTTCGCGATCTGCTGGCGCAAGTAGGCGTCGATGAACATATCCAGCTCGCCGTCCATAACAGCGCCCACGTTGCCCGTCTCCGCTTGCGTCCGATGGTCTTTCACCATGCTGTACGGGTGGAAGACATACGAACGAATTTGGCTGCCCCACGCGATATCGGACACTTCGCCGCGAATCTCCGCAAGATGCTTTTGCTGCTCCTCGATCTTCTTCTCGTACAGCTTCGAGCGCAGCATCTTCATCGCGCGTTCGCGGTTCTTGATCTGCGAACGCTCCGTTTGGCAGCTGACGACGACCCCCGTCGGTATGTGCGTAATCCGCACCGCCGAATCGGTCGTGTTGATGTGCTGTCCGCCCGCACCGGAGGAACGGTACGTATCCACCTTAAGGTCCTCGGTTCGGATCTCGACCTCGACATCGTCGTCAATCTCCGGCATGACATCGCAGGACACGAACGACGTATGACGCCTGCCTGAAGCGTCGAACGGCGAAATCCTTACGAGCCTGTGCACGCCCTTCTCCGCCTTCAAGTAACCGTAGGCGTTGTAACCTTTAATCAGCAGCGTCACGCTCTTGACCCCCGCTTCATCACCGGGCAAATAATCAAGCACTTCCACCTTGAAGTCCCGCTTCTCCGCCCAGCGACGGTACATCCGCAGCAGCATCTCCGCCCAGTCCTGCGACTCGGTGCCACCCGCGCCCGGATGCAGCTCCAGAATCGCATCGAGCTTGTCGTAAGGCTGGCTCAGCAGCAGCTGCAGCTCGAACGCTTCAAGCTTCTTCACCAGCGCGGCGATTCCCGACGTGATGTCGCCAACCATGCTCTCATCCTGCTCTTCCTGCAGCAGCTCGACCAGCACTTCGAGATCCTCATATTCGCTGGCAAGCGCCTGGAACTGATCGACACCGCCCTTGACGGCGTTCATCTCGGCAATCAGCTTCTGCGCCTTTTCGTTGTCATCCCAGAAATCAGGCGCCGACATCTTCTCTTCGTAATCGGCAATTTGCTCCAGCTTCAGATCTAAGTCAAAGAGACCCCCTAAGCTCAGCCAATCGTTTGGCCGTTTCTTGTAAATCCCGCTTCACGTCTGCTTCTAACATATCTCATCGCACCTCTTATGCTTAATTTTGTTTGTCCTCGTGGAAAAAGGAGACCGGAGCCACGGCCCGACCTCCCCTTTCTATTCGCTGCATCAATCGCGGCTTATACGCCGTGACACTGCTTATATTTCTTCCCGCTGCCGCACGGACACAAATCATTGCGGCCAATAACGTCCTTGTTGACGATCGGCTTCTTGACCGCAGGCTCGGCATTCGTCGCAATCTCATGCTCATCGATGACCGCTTCGCGTACCAGGTTCGTCTCCACGTGCGCCTTCATAACGTACGTCGCAACTTCTTCCTGGATGCTCTGAACCATCTCCTGGAACATCTCGTAGCCTTCGAACTGGTATTCACGCAGCGGGTCCGTACCGCCGTATGCACGGAGATGGATGCCTTGACGCAGTTGATCCATCGCATCGATATGGTCCATCCACTTGCTGTCTACGGCGCGAAGCACCACGACCTTCTCGAATTCACGGAAAAACTCCTCGCCGATCTGCTTCTCCCGCTCTTCATACAGACGCGTAACCAAATCCTTGATGTATTGAATAATATCTTCCTTCTCTTTGCCCCACAGCTCATCAGCCGTCAGTTGGCCTTCATGAAGGAACGTACCGTTGCCGAAGTCGACAATCGCTTGCAAATCCCACTCTTCCGGCACCAGATCGTCCGGGCAATGCGCTTCCACGATCCGGTCGATGACCGGCAGCATCATGCCGAGCACGATGTCGCGGATATTTTCCGATTCAATGACCTCGCGGCGCTGCTTGTAAATAATTTCCCGCTGCTGATTCATCACGTCGTCATACTGCAGGACCACTTTCCGCACATCGAAGTTGTTGCCTTCCACCCGCTTCTGCGCGGATTCGATCGCCCTGGAGATCAGCTTGCTCTCGATCGGCTGATCTTCCTCGAAGCCAAGGCGATCCATCATGCCCATGATGTTCTCGGCTCCGAAGCGGCGCATCAGCTCATCCTCCAGCGACAAGTAAAACTGGGAAGAACCCGGGTCGCCTTGCCGTCCGGCACGACCGCGCAGCTGGTTGTCGATCCGTCGGCTTTCATGACGTTCCGTACCTATAATATGCAGACCGCCGAGCTCCGCCACTCCTTCGCCGAGCGTGATGTCCGTACCGCGGCCGGCCATGTTGGTGGCGATCGTTACGGCGCCCGGTTGACCGGCGCGGGAGACGATCTCCGCTTCTTCAGCGTGATACTTGGCGTTCAAAACTTTATGCGGCACGCCTTTTTTCTTCAGCATCTCGGACAAGCGTTCGGAGTTCTCGATCGAAATCGTACCGACCAGCACCGGCTGCTTTTTTTGTGACGTTCCACGATCTCGTTCACAACCGCACGAAATTTGCTGGCTACCGACTTGTATACAACGTCCGGCAAATCCTGACGGATCATCGGCCGGTTCGTCGGCACGACAATGACATCGAGGCCGTAAATTTTCTTCAGCTCTTCTTCTTCCGTCTTCGCCGTACCGGTCATCCCCGACAGCTTGCGGTACATCCGGAAGTAATTCTGCAGTGTGATCGTTGCCAGCGTCATCGACTCGTTCTGTACCTGCAGCTTCTCCTTCGCTTCGATCGCCTGATGCAAACCTTCGCTATAGCGACGGCCGACCATGAGGCGGCCCGTAAATTCGTCAACGATGACGATCTCGCCTTCCTGCACGACGTAATCGACGTCCAGCCGCATAATTGCGTGGGCTTTCAACGCTTGTTGAATATGGTGGTTCAAGGTTACATGCTCATGATCGAACAAGTTTTCGATGCCGAACGCTTTCTCCGCCTTCGCCACGCCTTCTTCGGTCAGCGACACACTGCGCAGCTTCACGTCGATGATATAATCCTCTTCTTCCTTCAGCTTGCTGACGAAGTGATCGGCCATGTAGTACAAGTCCGTCGACTTGGCGGCTTGTCCGGAAATAATGAGAGGTGTCCGGGCTTCGTCGACGAGGATCGAGTCCACCTCGTCAATGACCGCATAATAAAGCGGCCGCTGCACCATCTGCTCTTTATACACGACCATGTTGTCGCGCAAGTAGTCGAAGCCGAATTCATTGTTCGTTCCGTACGTAACGTCGCATGCATAAGCCTGCTGCTTTTCCGCATGCGAAAGCTGCGGCAGGTTAACCCCGACGGTCATCCCGAGAAATTCGTATATTTTGCCCATCTCGGCGCTATCGCGCGTCGCCAAGTAGTCATTGACGGTGACTACATGCACGCCTTTGCCCAGCAGGGCATTCAAATAAACCGGCAGGGTGCCTACCAGCGTTTTACCTTCCCCTGTCCGCATCTCCGCAATGCGCCCTTCGTGCAGCGTCATGCCCCCGATCAGCTGCACATCGTAATGACGCTTGCCGAGTACGCGTTTGGACGCCTCCCTAACAACGGCGAATGCCTCCGGCAGCAAGTCGTCGAGTTCCTCGCCCTTTTCCAGCCGTGCGCGAAACTCTACCGTTTTGTGCCGTAGCTCCTGGTCCGATAACACCTCAATGCTAGGCTCCAGCGAGTTGATATACTCAACGGCTTTCCACATCCGTTTCAATTCACGTTCATTCGAATCCCCAAAAATCTTCTTCACGAGTCCTAGCATGCTGCTAATCCCCTTCCTTTATCGAACCGTAATCCATAGACTAAATTGTAGCAGTTTGCGCCAGCCATCGCAACAAAACACTGGAATTAACACCATTGGATTAGTATCCCACATCCCGCCCAATTTACTTACGACGTCTTTATCGCCCAAGCATAGAACGGCTCTTAAAGTTCTGGCATGGAAGTCACACCCTTTAAACGCATGCGGCCCGAAAAAGTTTCAGTACGCCTCGATGCTGGAGCTTCCCGAACTTTCCAAGATAAAAAAGAGCCCGCCTGAACGGGAGCGGCATCCAGGGATGCACGCTTCAGCGATCAGGCAAGCTCGGTTGTTTGCATGGGGTTAGAACGGCATTAAAGCGCCGGTTCGATGAGCCCGTATTTGCCATCGTTGCGCTTGTACACAACATTGACTTGAGATGTGTCGGAATTTGCAAAAACAAAGAAATTATGGCCAACCATGTTCATTTGGAGAATCGCTTCGTCAATATCCATGGGCTTTAACGTAAACCTCTTCGTTCGGACAAGTTCGAATTCTTCCTCTTCATCAAGGACCGCCGCCGCACTCTGCTCGGAGCCGGAGCGGAACAGATCCTTCAGTCCTCCAGCTTGACGCACCTTGCGGTTCGCCTTCGTTTTCGCTTTGCGGATTTGACGTTCCAGCTTGTCAACGACCAGATCGACTGCCGCATACAGATCGGCGTGCTTCTCCTCCGCCCGCAGCATAAACCCGGTGAGCGGCACCGTGACCTCCACGGTTTGCATGCCTTTAACGACGCTTAACGTTACATGAACTTCAGATGTAGGGGGAGCTTCAATGTACCTTTCCAGCCTGCTCAGCTTTTTCTCAACATGGTCTCTTAATGCTTCCGTTACCTCGATGTTTTCACCACGAATGTTGAATTTCATGTACTACTCCTCCTTTCATTCCTACGCTATACTATATTCCCCTTCGCCCATTAAAAATCCTGCAAAATCTCGATTAAAGTTTACAAAATATTTAAATAATTTTAT
Organism: Paenibacillus sp. EPM92; assembly: GCF_016586185.1. Taxonomy (NCBI): domain Bacteria; kingdom Bacillati; phylum Bacillota; class Bacilli; order Caryophanales; family Paenibacillaceae; genus Paenibacillus; species Paenibacillus sp. EPM92. The sequence goes on along the minus strand of NZ_BCPS01000026.1, from coordinate 20 downwards.
GTGCATACTAAAAGTATAAG